>JANYFU010000036.1 GCA_025359665.1 Caulobacteraceae bacterium | reverse complement strand
GATCGCTTCGCGGGGCGACTTGCCCTCGTTGCGCTCGGCGTCGAGGGCGAAATCGATCATCATGATGGCGTTCTTCTTGACGATGCCGATCAGCAGAATGATGCCGATAATGCCGATAACCCCCAGGTCCTGGCCGGCGAGCATCAGCGCGAACAAGGCCCTGGCGCCAGCCGACGGCAGGGTCGAGAGGATGGTGATCGGGTGGATGTAGCTCTCATAGAGCACGCCCAGCACGATATAGACGGTTACGATCGCCGCCAGGATCAGCCACAGCTCGTTGCCCAGCGAGGCCTTGAAGGCGTTGGCCGCGCCGAGGAAAGCGGTGGTGATGGTGGCCGGCACGCCGATCGCCGCCTCGTCCTTCTGGATCGCCGCCACCGCGTCGCCCAGCGACACTCCCGGCGCCGTGTCAAACGAGATGTTCGCGGCGGGAAACTGGCCCACGTGATTGACCTGCAGCGGCGCGGCGCGGGAGGAGATGGTGGCGATCGCCGCCAGGGGGGTCGCCTTGCCGGTCGCCGAGGTCAGATAGAGATCTTTCAGCGAGTCTGGGGTTTGCAGCGCGTGCGGGTCGGCCTGGAGGATCACCCGTTCCTGGCTCGACTGGGTGAAGATCGTCGAAATGATCCTCTGGCCGAAGGCGTAATACAGGGCGTCGTCGACGGAGGCGGGTGTGATACCCAGGCGCGCGGCGTTGTCGCGGTTGATGTCGATATAGGCCGCAAGACCGTCACTCTGCAGGTCCGAGCCGATGTTGCGGATCTTGGCCTCCCTGGACAGCCGCTCGACCAGCTTGGCGGACCACATCGCCACCGAGGCGGTGTCGGACCCTTGCAGGGCGAACTGGTATTGGGTCCGGCCCGAGGATGAATCGATCGTCAGGTCCTGCACCGGCTGGACGAACAGGCTGACGCCCGCCACGGGGTCGGCGGCCCGCCGCAATCGCTCCAATATGGTTTGAAGCGAAGCGGTCCGATGGCCGAACGGCGACAGGGTGATCAGCATGCGCCCGGTGTTGAGCGTCGTGTTGACGCCATCGACACCGATGAAGCTGGTCAGGCTGGCGACATCGGGATCCTTGAGCAACTCGGAAGCCACTTTTTGCTGCACGAGGGCCATGCCCGAATAGGACACCCCCTGGCTGGTCTGGGTGACGCCCTGGACCAGGCCGGTATCCTGGGTGGGAAACAGCCCCTTTGGGATCAACAGAAACAGCACCACCGTGACCACCAGGGTGACCAGCGCCGTGATCAAGGTCGCTCCCTGTCTGTCCAGCACCCAGATCAGGGCCCGGTCATAGCGCTCGACCACCCAGTCCAGCGTCGCCTTGGACCGTTTCCCAAAGGCGCTGTCTTCCACCTTGTCGTGCGTCTTCAGCCACCGGGCCGACAGGGTTGGCACCAGAGTCAGGGACACTACCGCCGAGATCACGATCGTCACCGCCAAGGTGATCGCGAACTCGCGAAACAGCCGGCCGACGACATCGCCCATGAACAGCAATGGAATCAGCACGGCGATCAATGAGACCGTCAACGAGATGATCGTGAACCCGATCTGCCGGGCGCCTTTGAGCGCCGCGGCCATCGGTTTCTCGCCGGCCTCGATATAGCGCGAGATATTCTCAATCATCACGATGGCATCGTCGACGACGAAGCCGGTGGCGATGGTCAGCGCCATCAAGGTCAGGTTGTTCAGGGAGAAGTGCAGCTGGTACATCACCGCGAAGGTGCCGACCAGCGAGAGCGGTACGGCGACGCTGGCGATCAGGGTGGCCGGCAGGCTGCGCAGGAAAACAAAGATCACCGCCACCACCAGGGCGACGCTGAGCATCAATTCGAATTCCACATCGGTGACCGAAGCCCGGATGCCGGTCGTGCGGTCGGACACCACCTTGACGTCGATACCGGGGGGCAGGCTGGTTTGGAGATCGGGCAGGGCTGCTTTGATCTTATCAACCGTGCTGATCACGTTGGCGCCGGGCTGGCGTTGCACATTCAGCAGCACGGCCGGCGTGCGATTGTACCAGGCGCCCAACTCGGTGTTCTCGGCCCCGGCGACCACATTGGCGACGTCGGTTAGCCTGACCGGAGCGCCGTTTCGATAGGCGATTATCTGGTGCGCGTAGTCGTCGGTGGTCAGTAACTGGTCGTTGGCGTCGATGGCGTAGGAACGGGTGGGGCCGTCGAAGTTGCCTTTCGCGCCGTTGGCGTTGGCCGAGGCGATCGACGAACTGAGCTGCGACAGGGACAGGCCGTAGGAGGCCAGCAGCTGAGTATTGGCCTGGATCCGTACCGCCGGCTTCTGACCACCGCTGACCGACACCAAGCCCACCCCGGAAAGCTGGGAGATCTTCTGACCCAGCTGCTGGTTACCGGCGCTCTCCACATCGGTGAGTGGAAGACTCTTGGAACTCAGGGCGAGGGTCAGCACCGGCGCGTCGGCGGGATTGACCTTGGCGTAGATCGGCGGCGCCGGCAGGTCGGTCGGCAACAGGGCTGTCGCCGCGTTGATCGAGGCCTGGACCTCCTGTTCGGCTACATCCAGGCCAAGGCCCAGGCCGAACTGCAATGTGACAATCGACGAGCCGCTCGAACTGATCGACGACATCCGATTCAGCTCGGACATCTGACCAAATTGGACCTCAAGCGGGGCGGTCACCGTGGTCGCCATCACCTCTGGACTGGCGCCTGGATAGGAGGTCGAGACCTGGATGGTGGGGTAGTCGACCTCGGGCAGCGCCGAGAGCGGCAGGAAGCGGAACGCCACGATGCCGGCCAGCAGGATCGCGGTCATCAGCAGCGAGGTCGCCACCGGCCGTTCGATGAAGGGGCGGGAAGGATTCACGGCCGCGGGAGCACGACCTTGGAGCCTTCGCGCAGACGATCGCCCCCGGCGGTGATCACGGTTTCACCTACCTTAAGGCCAGCTGCGATCGAGACCGTTTCGGCCGTGCCGGGACCCACCGTGACGGGACGGGCCTTGACCGTCTTATCGGGCTGGAGAACCCAGACGAAATCACCCTGTGGGCCATGTCGCGTCGCGGTGGTCGGCACGATGATCTGGTTCTGGAGCGTGTCCACCAGCAGCACCACGCTGACGAACTGATTAGGAAACAGCGCGCTGTCAGTGTTGGGAAAAACGGCCTTGGCCTTGACCGTGCCGGTGGTGGTGTCGATCTGATTGTCCAGGGTGGCCAGGGTTCCCTGGCCCAGGACCGCGCCACCCGCGCGATCGTAGGCGGTGACAGCCAGGCCGGCGCCACCCCTGTGTCGCTCGAGCGGTCCGATCGCGCCTTCCGGAAGGGTGAAAACCACCGTCATCGGGGCAATCTGTGTGACGACGGCCAGCGGCGTGGCTTGGTTGGCGGTGATCTGATTGCCGGCGTCGACCTGGCGCAGGCCGACACGTCCGGATACCGGCGACAGGATGCGCGTGAAAGAAAGGTTGAGATTGGCGTTTGCGACCGAGGCTTGATCGGCGCTGACCGTCGCCTCGTCCTGGCGCACCAAGTCCGCCTGGGTGTCATAGGTCTGGCCGGAAATCGAGTCCTGGGAGCGTAGCGTCCGGTACCGTGTCAGATCGACCTTGGCTGTCTCCAGCAGCGCCTGATCGTGCAGCAGTTGCCCTCGCGCCTGTTGCAGGGCGACCTGGAAAGGACGGGGGTCGATCACGGCCAACAGTTGGCCCTTGCGCACGATTTGGCCCTCGGTGAAGGCGACTGTGTCGAGCATTCCCGAGACCCGCGCGGAGATATTGATCGTGGCCACCGGCGTCACCGTCCCGAGCGCGCTGACCTGAATCGGAATGGGCCCTAGACTAGCGGTCGCCACGCCCACGGTGATCAGCGGCCCTCCGCCAGGACCGCCAGCGGAGCCGCCTTGGCCCCGGCGGCCATGGCCGCCGCCGGGTGGTCCTCCGTCGGATTTGGTGGATCTGGCGCAGAACGAAAGCATCAGGGCCAGGCCGACCGCGATCAGCACGATCACGATCGCGCCGATCAATATCCGTAGGCGGGAGGGTTTGGGCCGCGACGCCGGACCGCGCGGCCCGCCGGAACTCGGTTCGATCAATCCTGACTCCAACCCGTTTTCCCACCTGGGGATTGCCCAGGCACGATGTAACCCTTTGCCATAATCATCGGTTCCACCAATTGCATACTTGAAATTGATCGCGAAGAAATCGTCACCCAGCCGGAGCGGCGGCCTTGCCCGCGTGGGCCGCGCCGGGCTAGGCGTCGTGAAAGGCGGCCAATCGCGAGTGCTTACTCGATGTATCTGGCGTGGAGGGGTGGGTTTGAAGGCGCTGATCACTGGAGCTGGCGGGCAACTGGCCACCGAATTGCTGGCGTCGCCGCCGACGGGCTGGAGCGTCGAGGCGATCTCGGAGATTGACCTGGACATCAGGGACCTTGAGGCGGTTCGGGTCGCCGTGGCGCGGTCCGCGCCGGACCTGATCCTCAACGCGGCGGCCTATACCGCGGTTGACCGCGCCGAGACCGAGTCCGAGATCGCCTGGAGCGTCAACCGCGATGGCGCCGCCAATCTCGCCAGGGCCGCGACCGAAATCGGCGCGCGGATCGCCCATGTCTCCACCGATTTCGTGTTCGACGGCCAGACCAGCAGAGCCTATCTGCCGGGCGACGCGCCCGCGCCGCTTGGGGTTTATGGAGCCTCGAAACTGGCTGGTGAGATCGCGGTCGCGGCCGAGGCGCCGGGCGCCCTGATCCTCAGAACCGCCTGGGTCTATTCGCCCCACGGCGGGAATTTCCTGAAGACCATGCTCCGGGTGATGGCGGCGCGCGGAACGGTCAGCGTCGTGGCCGACCAGATCGGCACGCCGACCTCGGCGACGACCCTGGCCGAGGCGCTGTGGGGCCTAGCCGTGGCGGGCGCGAGCGGCGTTCACCATCATACCGACGCGGGGGTGGCCTCCTGGTACGACTTTGCTCAGGCTATCGGCGAGGACGGCCATGCCGCCGGTTTGCTCGAGCGCGCGCCGGTGGTGACTCCGATCGCCACTGAAGCCTACCCGACGCCGGCCCGGCGGCCAGCCTTCAGCGTACTGGACAAGACCTCTACCTGGAACATTCTTGGGCGCCCGTCCCCCCACTGGCGGTCAGCCATGCGTGAGGTCATCAGCCGAATGCCCGTTTCATCCTGACAGCCATGCCCGACGCCCCCGGTTCGCGTTGGACCATAGCGTTGCTGATCATGGGTTCCGTCGCGCTGGCGTTTGGCGCGATGCCATTGGTCTATGGCTTTGTCGCGTTTCACGGCCACTGGGAAAAGGTGGTCAAGCCGCCGGTCCCTGGGCACATCGCCTTCAACGCGGCGGCCAACGCCGTGGTCATGCTCAGCGCCATCTTCGCCGCCGGTCGTCTCGACCGCAAGCTGGCGGCGGTATTCACTCGCACCCTGGTGACCCACGGCGCGGTGGCCTTCATCATTCTGGTCACGCGCCAGTGGTACTCAATCCCAATCCTTTTGACCGGCGTGCTGAGTTCCAGTCTGCTGGGCTCGATCTTCGCTCTGATACGGCAGCGCAATGTGATCCCCCGGATCGGTGTCATCGGTCCGCCTCATGACATCATGCGCGACCCAGGCCTCGCCTGCACGCTGATCGAGGATCCCTTAGGGTCCATCAGGCGGTTCGATCTGATCGTCATAACCTCCCCCGACGAACCTGCCGCCGCCTGGCTGCCCACGGTGGCCAGGGCGCTGTTGGCCGCCAAGCCTGTCCGCCATGTCTCGGAGTTTCTGGAGGAGGCTCACGGGTCCGTGGCGCTTGAGCACTTTGATCTGGATCATCTGCCGGAGGGTGGGCTGACCAGCTATCGAACCCGTAAGCGGCTTCTGGATCTGGTTTGTGTGGCCTTGATCCTGCCGGTCGCTCTGCCCTTGTTGGTCCTGGCCGGCCTTGGCATCCGCCTGAGCATGGGGAGCCCCGTACTGTTTATTCAGCCTCGCGTGGGACTGGGTGGCAAGGTGTTTTCAATGCTCAAGCTGCGCACCATGCGCTTGGCGACTCCCGGCGCGGCCGTGGTCGCCACCGGAGATCACGATCCCCGCATAACGCCGCTGGGGCGATGGCTGAGACGGTTCAGGATCGACGAAATCCCCCAGCTCTGGAACGTGGTGATCGGCGACATGAGCTTCATCGGGCCAAGGCCGGAGTGGACCGTGCTGGCTGATGATTTCAGCGCCAAGGAGCCGACCTACAACTTTCGCCATCTGGTGCGTCCCGGAATAACCGGATGGGCGCAGGTCAGGGCTGGTCCCGCCGCCGACCTCCAGGAGACGAGGGTGAAACTGGGCTACGACCTGTTCTACATAAAGCACGTATCGTTCTCGCTCGACCTGCAGATCCTGGTCCGGACCCTCTGGACCCTAGCTGCCGGCGGCGGCGTGCGTTGACCCGGCGGATGGCCTTCACCTGCCTTCTGCCCGTCCATGGCGGCGACAGAGCGGAGTTCTTTCGCGAGGCGACGATCAGCCTGGGCCGTTCCACATTGGCGCCTGATGAGATTCTGATTTGCCAGGATGGTCCCCTGCCGACGCCGCTGGAGACCGCCGTCCGGGATTGGACGCGCATCTCGGGCGCGCGGGTGGTGCAGAATCCGGGTCCGAGCGGGCTACAGCACAATCTCAACCATGCGTTGAGATCGGTCGGCACACCTTGGATCGCCCGCTGCGACGCCGACGACATCAATCTGCCCCGCCGTTTCGAGGCTCAGGTCGCCTTTTTGTCGGAGCGGCCGGAAATCGGGGTTCTGGGCGGTGACCTTATCGAATTCTGGCCCGACGGCCGCGAGCGCCACAAGGCCATGCCGCTGGAACACGCGGATATCGTCGACTGGGCGCGATGGCGAAGCCCGATCAACCACAATACCGTGTTCTACCGAACCGAAGATGTGCTGAGCGTCGGCGGCTATCCCGATGTCGCCTTCAAGGAGGACTATGGGCTCTGGCTGCGTCTGATCGGGCGTGGCGTTCAATTCGCCAATATTCGCGAGGATCTGGTCCGGGCGCGGCTCGGCGCCGGATTCTACGATCGTCGCGCCGGGGCCAAGAATTTCCGAAGTGAGTGGGAACTCTACAAGATCCGGTCGCGAGTCGTGGGCCTCGGCGGCGGCGGTGCGGTGGCCGCGCTGATCGCCCGGTCCGCCGCTCTGGCGATGAGCGGCCCGACGCGCCTGATCTATGAATGGGGCCTGCGGCGGTGAGGACCGTCAGAATGCAGGGCGGCCTCGGCAATCAGCTGTTTTGCCTGGCCTTCGCCCGATCACTGCGCCTGTTGACCGGCGATCCCGTGGCGCTTGATCTGTCCTCCTATGGCGCGGATCGTTTCGGCAACGCCTTCATTCTCAAGGATCTCGCGGCGCAAATCGACGGCTTGGTCACTGATCGACAGCCGATGCTGGGCAACCGGTTCTCTTCCGCGCTGCTTCGAAGTCTGCCGTTTCCGATACCGGGCTATGTCGCGGAGTCGCCCGAAAGTCTGTCGGACAGGACCCTGCCGTTGCTGGCCCGCCACCGCGGCTACTTCGACGGATATTGGCAAGACGAGGGCTATATCCACGGTCGCGAGGCCTTCGCCGTCCTCGTCCGGGATTTTCTGCTTTCTCGATCGAGGTCCCGGCCGGATTCTGCTGTCGCGCTGCATTACCGAACCTACAAGGAAGAAAATCATCCGGTGCGAAGTCGAACGCCGCGGCGGGAGTATTTCGTCACGGCTATAGAAGCGGTGGAAGCCGTTTCCGGGCCAATATCGCGAATCGACCTGATTTCGGACGACCCCGCGCTGGCTCAGGAGCGGATTGGGGATATCGGCCGCCGGGTCGTTCCGGTGGTCGGCGGCGACGCTTTCGATGATATGGCGTTGATTCTCGGCGCCCGGGCGCTGATCCTTACCAACTCATCCTTCTCCTGGTGGGGCGGGTTCTGTGGTGTGGCCGAGACCGTGGTCTACCCGGAAAGGAGAGGGCTGTTTCACTATCCAATTCCGGCGGGGCGTTTCCTCCGAGTGTGACGTTCCACACCGCATCAGGGTAAGGCGGAGATTTTCATGGATTCATACCGGGCCGTAACCGGATTGTGGCGCTCACCGGGGGTTGCGATCAGCTCGACCCATTGTCCGCCGCAACCGTTCGCCGGGATCTCGAACGCCATCTCCCGAGTTCGCCAACCAGTCGGATCGGCTATCAGCCCCGTCGCCGCGTCCGATCTCGCCAGCACCTGGCCGGACTCCGCGCACCGAATGCGCCAGTACAGTCTTAGTTTCATTTCGGCGTCTCCAGTCTCACGCAAGGTCAATCGCCATCGGCCCGCCGGCGAGACCAGCAGGCGGGCCGGAAGGCGTGGGGTGGAGAATCCGTCATAGTCGATCCGGAGCGTCGATCCCTCGGGGGACGGTAGCGTCTCGCTGGTCGCGCCGACCCCTTCCGCGCCGCTCCAGGTAAACGGGGTCCGGTCCGATGGGCCGGAGAAATCTCCGAGTTCGGCCATGCGGGCTTTCTTTGAGATTACGGACCAGGCCTCATAGGCCCTCTTGTAGTCGCCGCCCGTAACGAGGCGCGTGACCAAAAGCGTGTATTCCTCGGGCTTTGGCGGTGTCTCACCGGCCGCCAGCGCCGCGAGTACCTGAACCGCGCCCGCGGTGTCGCCATGGGCGTCGAGGCCTTGGAGAAAATCGGTACGCCATGAGGGCGCGGCGGCCAGGCGCGCCTCAAGGGCCGGCCGCGCTTCCACCAAGCCGGCCGCGGCGGTCATCATCCCGAACAGCGCCGGACGCGTGGTTCCCAGCGAATCCTGTCGAAGGATAGAGTCGGCGGTTTCCAGGGCTTCCTTCAGCCACCCCTGACTGAGCCGCCAGCGAAGTAGCCACGCTTGCGCCGGAGCGTCACGCCAAGTGCGCCGGCCAACGAAACTCAGCAGGGCTTCGGCCTCGGCGCTTTCACCGGTTCGCTCACGCTTCAGTCCGAGGTCACGCAGGGCGGCGATATCCAGGGGATCTTCGCGAATCCTTTCCAGCACGGCGCGGGGGCTGGGGTTGGCGTCGCCAACCACGAGAGAGGCCGACACGACCACCCAGGCCAGACCAAGGCCCGCCAGCAGGAGCAGGCCATCGAGCCCGTTGTCGAGGATCGATCGCGCCGATACAGGTCCGGCCATGCGCAGACGCCGCTATCTCGATATCAGGCGTCGGGCCCTGGCCACCACGCCTGAGATGCCGCGCGGCTGGGCGCCTTTGGTCTCGCCGCCATCCCAGTCCTCATGGCCATAGCCATAACCGTAGCCGTACCCGTAACCGTAGGCGCTCGACTTGGTCTTATATTTTGTCAGGACCGTGCCGATGATGCGCGCGCCGGCCTGCGCCATGCGCCGCAACGATTGCCGTACCTGGGCCCTGGTGGTTCGACCCGACTCCACCGCCATCAGACAGCCGGCGACCACCGAGCCTAGGATCGGAGCGTCGGCCAATCCCATCACCGGGGGACCGTCAAACACGATCATGTCGAACACCGCGGACGCTTCGGCGATCAGCAGTTTCAGCCGGGAACCCGCCAGAAGTTCGGCCGGGTTTGGCGCTGGCGGACCCGAGGTGATGACGAACAGATTGGGGTAGTCCGTCGGTTGAACGATTTCCTTGAGAATCGCGGCCCCGGTCAGGAGACTGCTCAGGCCCAGGACACCCCGCGCGCCGATCAACTCGCGAAGCGACGGGTTGCGAAGGTCGCCATCGACCAACAAAACCCTGAAACCGAGCCTGCCGACATACTGTGCAATCGCGAACGCCGTCGTGGTCTTGCCGACTCCAGGCCACGGGCTGGTCACCATCAGTGTCTTGGGGAAACCGTCGGCCGTGGAGAACTGCAAGGCCGATCTGAGCGAGTGGTAGGCCTCGGCCATCTGGGAGCGGGCGTCCGACAGGGCGTCCTTCGGATCGACATTCTTCTTCAACATCGGGATCGCGCCCAGCAGCGGCAGATCGACGTTGGTTTCAATATCCGACGGCGTCCGGATCGCCTGATCGAAGGCCTCGCGCACGAAGGCCATCGCGACACCCAGCAAGATTCCCGCCAGGCCGGCCAGGAGCATGTTCAGGAACGGCTTCGGATGCGAGGGCGCCAGAGGGGGTTCGGCGCGATCGATGATCGAGATATTGTTGGACGAGACGCCGCCGGCGACCCCGACTTCCTTGTAGCGTTGCAGCAGCCCGTCATAGAGCGTCCGGTTGGTGTCGACCTCGCGCTGCAGGATCGTATAGCGAATGCTGCGGCCTCTCAGGTCCAGCACATCGCTCTTCAGGCCGCTCACCTGCCCGCCCAGGGCTTTTTCGTTGGCCAGAGCGGCTTGATACTGGGTTTTCAGCGACTGGCGGATGTTGGCCGCCTCAAGACTCAGCTGGCGGTCGGTCTCGTCGATCCCGGCCTTCAGCTGGGTCATGTCGGGGTAGTCCGGTTTGAAGATCCGCAGCTTGTTCTGATACTCCGCCACCTGCTTGGCCCGCTCCTGGCTGAGAGCCTGGAACGTGGGGCTCTGGAGAATCTCGACCAGACCCACACTGGTCGATGCCTCGGCTTGGCGCCACTTCTGTTCGGCCCTGATACGGTCGGTTTTGGCGGCCGCCAGGGCGGTATTGAAGGATTCCAGATTCGCCGCCGCCAGCGAGGGGCCCGCTTCCGAGGTACTGGGCTGACCGACACTCGGCAATTGGATGATCTGCTGGCTGGCGGCGTAGGCGACCAGATCGCGCTCGCTTTCCTCCAGCTTGGCCTTGACCTGAGCCAGCCGCTTTTCGAGGAAATCACGCGCATAGGAAGAAGACTCGAAGCGTCGGTCCAGAGCCGAGGCGATGAAGTTCTCCGCGAAGGCGTTGGCGATCCTGGCCGACAGGATGGGGTCGGGGCTGGTGAAGGTGATGGCCACGAGACGCGATCCGCGCTCCGGCGTTACGCCTTCCTGGGCTTGCAAAAGCTCGACGACCTCGTTGCGCCGTTCGTCAACCGTCATGGGCTTGGCCGACGCGCCGCGAGGCTTGGCCGACATGGCGTTGATGAAGCCGTCGTCGCGCAGGAGGTTCAGGCTCTCGGCCACCCGCGCCGCGAGAGCGCGGCTCTTGAGCAGGCCGTATTGGGTCTGGAAGAATTCCTCGCTGAGATTATCGACCGGGGTCTGTTCCTGGGTATTGACGACCTTTTCCTGCTCACGGTCGATCTGCACCGTGGTTGTCGCCGTGAAGGTCGGCCGGGTCAGCAAGGTGACCGTGGCCCCGATCGCCAGGGCGATCGCCACCCCAAGAGCGAGTTCGCCGAGCCGTTTGTTCAGGGCCCGCCAAATCCCCGCCAGGTCGATCAGACCCACGCCTGCCCCCGGCGGGGTCTCGCTCTCCCACCCCATGGGGCTGAGGCTGGTCATCTGGAGAGCGGGCGGTCGACCGGCGTCTCCGATCTGAGGCGTCGGTCGCCGCGGATCACTACTCAAACCCTGCGGCTTGTTCATCGAAATCTTGTCTTCAATGCGCTTAGAGGAACGTCAGCAGATACAGCGACGGCATGACCTCGATCAGGCCGTGCCAGAACGACTTGGATTTTGACGTATCCACGATCACCACGTCGTTGGCGATCACTTCGGGATTGCGGGCCTTGCCTTCGCTTATGGCCGCAAGGTCGAAAGTCGCCGCGTGGGCGACGCCATCGACGCTGCGCACGATGCTGACCTTGCGAAGGTTGGCGGCCTTGGACGCGCCCTTGGCCCGGGCGACGGCTTCTAGCAGGCTCGTCCGACCCTTGAGTTCGAACACCCCCGCCTCGTTAACCGCGCCTTCCACGGTGACCTTCTGGCTGGCGGTGTCGGCGACGGTTACCGAGACCTGGGGCGATTGCATATAGTTCGCCTGCAGCTTGTCGGCGATTTCATGCGACAGCTCGGTGGTCGTCTTGCCCTTGGCGATCACCGATCCGATCAGCGGCAGGAGAATCTGGCCGCTGGCGTCGACCTGGAGGTTCTCGACGGTGAGTTCCTTGACCTGGAAGACCACGATATTCAGCTTGTCCAGGGCTCCGATCCGGTAGTCGGAGATCGCGCTCTGCTGGATCGCCAAAGCGTTGGCCAAGCTGGCGGAAGGATCATCGCGCGCTATCGACGGACAGGCCGACAGGGCGCATGTCGCGGTTACGCCCAGCACGGCCATGAAACGAAGCGTGGACCTCATTGGGCTCAAGGTGTCGGAACCTCTCAAATTGATATCAGGCCCCCCGGCCTTGCCACTTATACGTCAAACACACCGGCGCCGCACCAGTTCGCGCTTCGGTTCCGCCTCTCGCTATCGGCGACCAATGCGCGCATAGTCCGCGAGGCCGTCGGAAAGCGTCGGCGGAGCCAGATTTATGTCAGCCCTTATCTTCAGAATTGTTAAACATGATGGCGCGTGGGCCGTCGAGCACGAAGGACGATTTTCCAACAGGGCGCGTGACAAAGCCGAGGTTGTCGCCTCGGCCACCAAACTCGCGCGCGCGGCCGTGGGCCAGGGCCGGATTGTCCAGGTTCGGGTCGAAGGCGAGTCCGGCTATTTCTGATCGGGGCGGGGGCCAGAGCTAGAAATCCGCCGTTTTCGGCGTTCGTTGTAAGGAGAGCCCCATGGGCAACAGGGATCAGCGCGGCAACAAGGAAGCCCGCAAGCCGAAACAGGCGAAGGCCGCGCCGGCTCCGGGACCGTCACCGTTCATCGTCACGCCCGGCAAAGGCTCGGGCGGCGGCAAGAAGGGCTGAACCTCAGCCCCTCCGCCTTTTCGATCGGCTCAGTTGCCTTGAAGGCTCAATAACCCTGAAGGCGGGCGTAGCGGTCGCGGTGGAAAGCCTGGCCGCCAAAGGTCGCTTCGCAAGCCCGCGCGCGCTTCAGATAGAGGCCCGCGTCATGAGCGTCGGTCATGCCGATGCCGCCATGCATCTGAACCATTTCGTTGGAAACCAGATGCAGGGTGTCGCCGACCTTGGCCTTGGCCAGGGACACCAGCTCAGGAACTTCAGGCGAGTCGTTGTCGATCGCGGTCAGGGCCGCCTCGACACAAGACCGGGCCAGTTCCAGGTCGGTGAACATCTTGGCCGCGCGGTGTTGCAGGGCCTGGAAGGCGCCGATCACCTGACCGAACTGCACCCGGGTCTTCAGATAGTCGAGGGTGGTCTCGAACGCTTGCACTGACGAACCGAGCATCTCGGCGCAAAGGCCGGCGCGCGCGCGATCCAGCGTCTTTTCCAGCAGATCCCAACCTTGGCTGGCCGGACCCAGCAGAGCATCGGACCCGACTTCCACGCCTTCGAAGCTGACGATGGCCGCGCCGCGGGAATCAGCCAGTTTCAGCGCCTTGCGGCTGACGCCCTTGGCGTCGCCGGGAACCAGGAACAAGCTGACGCCGTATTTGTCGTCGACGTCGCCGTCGGTGCGAGCAGAGACCACGAACAGGCCGGCCGCCATGCCTTCGAGCACAAAAGTCTTGGTTCCCGACAGCGTATAGCCGCCGCCGCTGGTGGCGGCGGTGAGCGTGACATGGTTGGGGCGGTGATGCGCGCCCTCGTCGACGGCCAGGGTGGCGACCAGTTCTCCCGACGCGATCTTCGGCAGCCAGGCTTCCTTCTGGGCCTGCGTCCCGCCCAGAATGATCGCGCTGGCGCCGGCCAGGGCCGTGGCCAGGATCGGCGAGGCGGTCAAGGTGCGGCCGGTCTCTTCGAGGATCAGGCCGAGGCTCAGATAGCCGAAGTCGGAGCCACCATATTCCTCGGGGATGATCACGCCGGTCCAGCCCATCTCGGCCATCTCGGCGAAGGCGGCCGGGTCATAGCCGAGCGGCGCGCCCGAGTCGCGCATCTTGCGGAAGGCGGTGACCGGCGATTTCTCACGGGTCCAGGTGCGCGCGGCGTCGCGCAGCATCGATTGTTCTTCGGTCAGTACGGCCATCTGAGTGTGCTTCTTCCTGGTCTTTTAGTGATTGGTGGAGGCGAGCGGATCGGGTAGGTCGAGAATCCGCTTGGAAATGATGTTGTTCTGGATCTCGGCCGAGCCGCCGTAGATCGTGTAGGCCTTGCCGCCCAGCCAGCCGCGGACGGCGGCCAGTTCCTCGGCTTTGAAGGCGTCGCCTTCCCAGCCCAGACCCTGGTTTCCGAGGATCTCCAGGGTCAGCTCATGGCGGTCCTGGGCGACTTTGGTGCCGGCGTTCTTCATAATCGAGGTGGCGGTGCTGGGGCCGGAGTTGGACTTGGCCTCGCTCATTGACCGGATGGCGGTGAGTTGGAACGCGCGGGCCTCGATCTCGTGCTGAGTGACGCGAGACCTCAGATCTGGATCGTCGATCCGTCCGGCCGCGTCGGTTCCCACATAAGCCTTGGCCAGGTCGCTGATCGGTCCGGTGAACAGATTGCCTCGCCCGGCCGCGCCGCCGCCGGCCAGGCCGCTACGTTCATGCTGCAGCAGCCGCTTGGCGATCGTCCAGCCGCCGCCGAGCGGGCCGACCAGGTTTTCCTTTGGCACCTTCACGTCGGTGAAGAATGTCTCGCAAAACGGTGAATTGCCACTGATCAGACGGATCGGCCGCGTCTCGACACCAGGGGTCTTCATGTCGATCAGCAGGAAGCTGATGCCCTCGTGCTTCTTGCTGGTGTCGGTGCGCACCAGGCAGAAACACCAGTCGGCCCACTGGGCGCCCGAGGTCCAGATCTTCTGGCCGTTGACCAGCCAATGGTCGCCCTTGTCCTCGCATTTGGTCTGTAGCGAGGCGAGGTCGGAGCCGGCGCCCGGCTCCGAGAAGCCCTGGCACCAGCGGATCTCGGCGCGGGTGATCGGCGGGAGATGGCGCTGTTTCTGGGTTTCGTTGCCGTATTCCAACAGGGTGGGACCGAACATCATCACGCCCATGCCGCCGATCGGGCTGAACGCGCCGACGGCGTTCATTTCCTGTTGCAGCGCCCGCGCCTGGGCGATCGACAGGCCGCCACCGCCATAGGCCTTGGGCCAGGTGGGCGTTCCCCAGCCCTTCTCGCCCATCGCCTTGGTCCAGGCCCGGAAGTCGCCGCCGCCGCCGGCGGCGCCCTCGGCGAACATCATCGCGCCCTTGCCCTTCAGCGAAGCCGGGAAGTTGGCGCTTAGCCAGTCGCGCGCCTCGGCGCGGAAAGTGTCGATATCGTCGCCGCCAAAATCAGCCATGAATGATCGTCCTCAAGATTGGTATTGGCCTTAAGCGGATTTTGTCGCGTCGGGCAGGCCCAGGATGCGTTTGGAGATGATGTTGTTCTGGATTTCGAACGACCCGCCATAGATCGTATAGGCCTTGCCGCTCAGCCAATTGCGCACCGCCCACAGTTCGTCGGACGCGAATTCGTCGCCGGTCCAACCCAAACCCTGGGCGCCCATCAGTTCCAGGGTCAACTCGGCCTTCTCCTGGGCGATGCGGGTCACCGAGTTCTTCATGATCGACGTGGTGGCGCTGGGGTTCTGATTGCCGCGCGCCTCGCTCGCCGCCCTTTCGACCGTCAACTGATGGGCGCGGGCGTCGACCAGATTGGCGACCATCCGGGTGCGCGCGTCCTCGCCGCCTTCGGACTCGCCCCAATGGGACGCCATCAGTTCCGGCAGGGTCGGACCGCCGCTGATCATCCGATTGCCACCCTGGCCGCCGCGTTCGTGCTGCAGCAGGCGTTTGCCGATGGTCCAGCCGCCGTTCAGCGGCCCGATCATGTCGTTTTTCTCGACCCGGGCGTCGGTGAAGAAGGTCTCGCAGAACGGCGAGTTGCCGGCGATGAGCTTGATCGGGCGAGTCTCGACGCCCGGTTGGCGCATATTGATCATCACGAAGGAGATGCCTTCGTGCTTTTTCGTCGTGTCGGTGCGCACCAGGCAGAAGCACCAGTCGGCCCACTGGGCGCCGGAGGTCCAGATCTTCTGGCCGTTGACGATCCAATGATCGCCGGCGTCTTCCAGCTTGGTTTGCAGCGCCGCAAGGTCAGATCCCGCGCCGGGTTCCGAATAGCCCTGGCACCAGCGAAGCTCGCCGCGCACGATGGAGGGGATATGCCGTTGCTTCTGATCCTCGGTTCCGTATTCCAGCAGGGTCGGACCAAACATGCTGGTCCCCATGCCGATGATCGGACTGGCGACGCCCATGGCCGCCATTTCCCGCGCCAGCACCCGCGCCTCGGCCGGGCTAAGCCCACCGCCACCGTAGGTCTTGGGCCAGGTTGGCGCGCCCCAGCCCTTTTCGCCCATCCGCCGGCGCCAGAGATCGAAGTCGCCGGTTGGCTTCTCGCCGGCCATGAAGGCCTCGACGACCTTCTCCGGATCGCCGCGCAGGGACGCGGGGACATTGGCCTCCAACCAGTCACGGGCCTCGACACGGAAGGCTTCAAGTGCGTCGACTTTGTCCAGCATGTCGCTTCCTCTCCCGGCGGTCCTCGTCGGGTCCCGACGTGGCTCTTCCAGCAATCGTTTAGACCCTAGCGGCGGCCCGCCACGAAATCGATATGGGAATGAGGTCGTCGGGGCAATATCGCCCTGGCGCGGGAGGGCGAACGCGAGGCCGCAGCGATCGGGGATCACACGCTGCCGGGCTTCAACGGCCTCGAGGCTTAGGATGGGTCGCTTTGTTGAGGGTGAGGACGGCCGGCAACCCAAACCTACCTCAGATCGTCGATAGACGCCGCTACGCCGCGACCTGCGCCACCACCTGGCACACGACCGATTCCATCGGTGGCCGCTCGAGGCAGGCGTTCCCTTAGGTGAGGCCTCTGTCGCGCATGCGCAGGACCAGTTCCGTTCGGGACCCCACTCCCAGCTTCTCGTATATGTTGTGCAAATGCATCTTCACCGTGCCCTCGGAGATGCTCGCCCGGTAGGCGATTTCCTTGTTTCGGAAGCCCTGAGCGACAAATCGAGCGACCTCGACCTCCCGATCGGTAAGCTTGGCTGGCCGCGGCGCGGCCAGCTTGCGCAAGGCGCGGTTCATCGTCTCCCGGTCCATCCACGTCTCGCCGCGACTGACGGCCTTGACGCAGGTGACCAACGCAGCGCTGGCGGCTTCCTTCAGCACCAGCCCGTCCACGCCTTCGCGTACGACATCCATCAGGCTGTCGTCATCGATGTGGGAGGTTAGCAGCACGATCTTGATCGGCAGGCCCTCCGCGCGGACCCGCTTCAGAATCTCAATTCCCGACAGCCCCGGCATGTTGATATCGAGCACGGCGACATCGCATGCGGCGCTCAGGATTTGCTCCATGGCTGCGGCGCCGTCACCACAGAGGGCGACGATCTCGAACTCCGCGACGTCGAACAATCCTTCGATGCCGCGCAGCACCAGGGGATGGTCGTCTGCCACGATCAGGCGGATCATGCGGCAGCCCTCGTCAGCGGCGCCTTGATCCTGAGTATTGTCCCATTGGACTTGCTTTCGATCAGCAGTTCCCCACCGAGCCCGGCGACGCGCTCTTGTAGCATGCGTGGGCCCACGCTCATGATTTTCAGCTCCCGCAAATCGAATACGCCGTGTACCGGCATCCCGATACCGTTATCGATAATCGTCAGTTTCATCGTGGTCCTGTCGCTGTCCGCTTGGATCGACACGGCGCTCGCCTTGCCATGCCGCACGGCGTTGGAGATGGCTTCACGAACAATTTGCAGCAACTCAAAAGCCAGGTTCCCGGGAAGCTCACGATCCGCGGGCGGCTCGACATGGACGGATATGTCCGTGCTCCATCGCCGGGCCAAAACGGCGGCGAGATTTCGCACCTCCTCCTGGAAATCAGCCGGGTGATTGCCCAGTCGCAGAGGCCCCGATGTCGAGTCGATCAGCACCCGCAGTTGCCGCTGTTCCGACTTGAGGTCGTCCAGCAATCGCTGGACGCGATCGCGAGCCCCTCTATCCGCTGGCTCAAGCTCGCGAAACAGCGACGTCAATTGCATCGCCGTGCCCGCCATGAACTGAAGGGTGCCATCGTGCAGGTCCCGCGCGATTCGTACCCGTTCCTCGGCCGCCGCCGCGTCGCGCCACGCAACCAGCGAACGCCATGCCTCGATGGCTACGCTCGACTGCGTCGCCACGATACCGCCGAGGATCAAGGCCTCCCGATCCAGGCTGGGGAAGAGAGGCAGGAGAATCCAGCCAGAAAATCGGGAGGCGTTGATAGGCAGCACCAAGGTGAGTTCGTCCGCGAAAGTGCACAGAAGCGGGCTTGCCAGCATGTCGCCGCTATGTCGCCGCATCCGCCCATCTGACGCCAGCGCAACGACCGCCGACCCGCGCCCGTCGAAAAAAAACGGCTCGCTGGCGTGCTCGATCAACGGATCGCCCGAGGAGGGCGGCCAAGAGCTACTCACCGGCCCGCCGGGTGTGAGCTGATCGACCTGCAAACCGGGCTCTTCCGGATCGCCCCAGACGAACGCCGCTGTCTCCAGGCCAAAGACCGACGCCGCGAATTCCAGGCACTCCAGGATTGGCGGCCGCTGTGACGCCTCGGCTGGCAGGGGCGTCCCAAACAGACTCAGCATGCCGTTATTGATCCGTTCCTGGTGCTCTCCGTAGGCGACGAGCAGCCCTCCGATACTGAGCAGAGTTCCAATACGCAGGATGAAGTGTGGTGGATCGAACGAAAAACCCGTGAGGTCCTGATATGCGGGAAGGCTGGTGGCGGCGAAGGCCGCGAGCGCAGTCGCCGTGGCGGCCGCCGCGCCGCGCCAGCCCCATTGTAGCGTCGTACTCAGCAGGATCAACAGGAACACCGCGAACCAGGAACCGGTCGATCCCGCGGTCAGATAGAGCACCGCGGCGAGCACCAGTACATCGACAGCCAGCAGTCCAAGGAACATGGATTCCTGACGGCTCCGCCAGAAATAGGCGGCGACACATCCCATTGCGGACGCGACAAGATAGATCGTCAGTATCTGGCGGACATAGAGGTCGAAGCCGCCCGCGTCGCCACGCTCCACCACGGCCGAGGCCAGGGAAAAACAGGCCTGGGTGACCCGGACCGTCGCGATCAGACGGTTCTGGCGCGCCTGGAGGAGGAGGGGGTTCTGCATCGCTCGCTCTATTTCTCATCTTAGCGGAAAGAAAGTCATGCCCGGATCTCGAGGGTTTGCTCGACGCTGGTCCAAGCGTCGGACAGGCTGTTGAAAGCCGGGAGTCTGGAAGCGAATTTGACCCAGTCTCACAGGGTATGCGAAACATGCGGAGAAGCCTTGTTTCCGCAAGGCTTGGACCCGTTGGGTTGGCGGGCGCCTGGATCGTTCGCTAAGGCAGGGCCGAACATCTTTCCATGGCCTGCCCCGCGGGCCTCGGGCCGGGCGCGCCGCCCGCGGACGGCGTCTTTCGGCTTGAACATAGGTTTCCCGTTCCACCACTTCACTCTGCGATATTTAGACAAATATTTAAACAAAAGGCCGATCCGAGGATGAAGACGCCTTCGTCGTCGCCACCGGGCATCAGCGTCAGTCGGGGTCCACCCGCAGGGAGAGGGCGCCAGCGGTCAACCTGATCTTTAGGTATAGGTCGAACGGTACCTTTGACAGGGTTGTCATGGACGCCGACCAAGACTAGTAAGCGCGTTGTATGTTGTGTCGAATGTCCGCCGCTTAGCCGTCTAGAACCTAGGGGTCTTTTTCAGCCCTTTGGATTAAGTCGGTGGATTTGAGCGGCTGTGGCTTCGTGGAGTTGCGTTTGGCGAGGGCCGATGCTGGCTGGCTTCAAATTCGCCGTTAAGAGCGGCCTAGGGCCCGTCTACCGGCGGCCCCGCTTTGACTATCGCGATGGCCTGCTCTCCGGGCCGGCGTGGGCTGGTCTCCTGGCAGTCCTGATGACGCGACGAGACGCCTTGCGGACGTGGTTGAGTGGCGGCGCCGCTCGCAACGTGATGATGGGCGCTTTGGCCGCGGGCTTGAGCGTGCAAGCGGGCGCGACCCCGTCCGTCGGGCAAGGCGAGCTCAAGCGTCATGGCAGCCTCTCCCACCCTATCGCCGCCCTGCAGGCGGCCGGCGGTATTGGGCGGGCTGTCGCTGCCTCGAATCCGTCAGAGTCTGCCGGTACCTTGAAGGTGTCGGAAGCGGACGGCGACCCGGCAGCCGCCGCCGCGAACCTTCCGGCGGCCGAACAGCCGTCGCCGTTCATCGTGAGTGGGGGCCAAGGCTGGAGGGTCCCGGTCGCCGGTTCCGGCGACGCTCGCATGATCGGCGAGCGGTTCGACGTGCTCAACGACATCGGTGTGTTTGACCTCTCCGGGATCGCCGGCCCGAATCCAGGCTCCGGGCGGACTGGAAACGATGCCCCCGGGTCCCAGTCTGGCGACGTCGGCCCGGCGTTGGACAACTCTGCCTTGGGCTCTTCGGGCTCTTCCGCCTCTGCCTGGGGTTCCGCGGGATCGCCTGCCGACGAAGCCCTCCCTGGCGCGGGGGGCGGTTTTGGGCGGCATTCCGGAACCTCGGTTATGGTCTTTGCAGGCTACGATGGGCCCCGTCGAGGTGATGCCGTAGGTAGGACGGCGACAGGTATGGCTAAAAGGTCTGCTCTCGTGCTCGCGGCCTTGGGTGGCCAGGCTCAAGGCGACGACGGTTCGACGACTTTGGCAGCACGCAGCCTGAGCGGCGGTCTCCCGGGCAGTCTCGGCGCTCCCAGGGCAGGCGCCGTTCCTGAGCCCGCCTCCTGGGTGATCATGGTCCTCGGCCTCGCCCTGGCAGGCGGCGCCGCCCGGCGGCAACGGGCCTTGGCCTGATCCAGGCAAGCCTGAATGGGTTTGCTCCGGCATATGACGCCGAGCAGCATTGATTTGAATCCAGGAAGTCAGGCTCGGCAGCGGCTTTTGGCGCCCCAGCCCGACCCGATCTCCACGCACCGTGGCGCGCGGGTCGGGTCCTTACCGCCTGCCGTCTAGCTGCCATCGGTCAGGCGTCGGACCAACCTTTCGATATAGGTCTCCCTAACCATTCTCCAGCTTGTTCGCGGCGTGGCTGATGATAGTTCTAAGTGTGTCTGAACGGCGCCGGTATTAAGTTGATTGCGTAGAGTATTCGGTGGTCGTTCAGGCAGCCCTTTTTTGGGCGCTTCGCTGAAACAATCAATATCAGTATTTTTCACGGCAATTGATGTCGCACTTTCACAATGGAGACGGTAAACATGAGCTCAGTTCGGATGTTCTGCGCGGGGACCGCCGCGCTCGCCCTGGCCGCTGTCGCGCCAGCGGCTTCAGCAATGACCGTGATCAAGGCTTTCACCGGCGGACCGTTTTCCCTCCTCAATCCGCTGGGGACCCTGCCGGCGACCAAGCTTCTGAAAGGCAATACCTACGATTTCACCTTCAGTATGGTGCAACCGCTGAAGGGCGCCGCCTCCTCGACTCAGGTTTCGGCCCAGTTGCTGGCGCATGGTACATCGACACCCGAACTGATCCAGTACAGCCTGTTCTCTGGAGCCCCTGGGTCCGGGTCTTTCATTTCCCAGTCCTCGCTGGACTACTCGCCCACCATCTCGTTCAGACCTGAAGTCGGCGCTTATTATCTCAAGGTGGACGTCGTCAGCCGGTTCGGCGAGACCATTGGCGGCACTCTGACCACGGCTCCGGTTCCGGAGCCCGGCGCCTGGGCGGTGATGCTGCTCGGCTTCGGCTCCCTTGGCGGCGTGCTTCGCCGGCGACGTATCTCCCTGGCCTGACGGAGGCGGCCCGCTCGCGAACCGGACAATCCGGCGCGCGCGGGGCCGAAGGCCGTCGGTTCGTTGTGTGGGACCTCGAGAAAGAACCTGAATCATGTGTTGGACTCTGAAGACCGGCTCGCCGATCGCCGTCGCGCTGCTGATTGCCGCGACGTCCGGTGGCGCGCGGGCCGCCACGACCACGACCTATGCCCGGCCCGGAACCTATAATTCGGTCAGATATTCTTTCACCGCTCAGAATACCGGCGACATCGTCGCCTATTTCACCGGGGCGTCCGCGGCGTTCAGCAGTGAGATCACGCTTCTGGTTAATGGCGTGGCCACCGGCGTCTCCGGGCTGGGCAACCACATTTCCGCGATCGGCCAGAAACTCGATCTCGGTCACGTACATGCCGGTGACACCTTGGTCTTCGTGCTCAAGGTGCTTAGCAAGGGCGCCGCCCAGATCCTTTCCGACGCCTCGATGAACGCCGCCTACGACAACGGCATGGCCGGCGTGAATCATATCGTCTCCTCGACCTATGACGGGTCCAATCCGGCTCTGGCCGGTGTGCCCGCGGGCACGGCGATCGGGTTCGAGGACCTGACCTTCGGCCATTCTGACTATGATTATAACGACGAGACCTTCGTCTTCACCAATGTGGCCGCCGCCGTCGCGCCGGTTCCGCCGCCGGGGACGCCGCCCGCGCCCGGCGGATCCGCCGCGAATCCGTCTCCGCCCGGCGCGGGTCCGCCTGGGCCAATGCCCATCCCGCCCGGTCCGACCCCGCCCCCGCCCAGCCCAATGCCGCTCCCGCCGCCGCTGGTCTCGGCCGTCCCAGAACCGTCAAGCTGGGCGCTGATGCTTATCGGCGTCGGCGGTCTCGGCGCCGTCCTCCGGCGAGGTCGGCGCGACGACCCGGCGGGCGAGTCGGTGAGATACCGACCGTGACCCGCTTCACAACCTGACCTAGTGGCCGGGCGGCTCCCACAATTCCACGGCGTTTCCTTCGGGGTCGTGGAGACGGGCGAACTTGCCGGTCTCCGGCGTGTCCCAGTCGGGGTTGGTGATGACCTCTATTCCGGCGTCGCGCAGCGCTGAAAGCATCTTGTCCAGCTCGGTGACCCGAAAGTTGATCATCCACTGCTTGCCCGCCGGAAAATGGTCCGTGTCCTTCGCAAAGGGCATGAACAGGGTTGGACCGGACTGCTGCACCCAGGGCGATGCGTAATCGACCACCACGCCCAGGTGCTTTTCATACCACGCTTGCACAGCCTTCGGATCCTCCGCCCGGAAGAACACGCCACCGATACCGACCACAGACATGAAAGTAACTCCCTAGAAAAATCGCCTACTCCGCCGCAAGCAGTCGCGGAGCCATGGCTGATCGTTCGACCATGCGGCCGGGCAGGGCGCCGGTGGGCTCGCCTCCGCGCATGATCACCTCGCCGCTGACGATGGTGGCGATATAACCTTCGGCGTCCTGGGTCAGGCGACGGCCGTTCGAGGGCAGGTCGCGGACCATGCGCGGCGCGTGTAGTGTCAGGCGGTCGAAGTCGATCACATTGACGTCGGCCTTCATCCCTGGCGCGAGCCGGCCCCGGTCCTTGAGGCCGAGCACGGCGGCCGGCCGCGCGGTCATGGCGTTGATGATCGACGGCAGGTCGATGCGTTGGCCTTTCCGATCACGGCCCCAATGGGTGAGCAGGAAGGTGGTGTAGGTGGAATCGCAGATCATCCCGTAGTGCGCGCCGCCGTCGCCCAGGGCCGGCACGGTGTTGGGATGGGTCAGCATCGCCCGCACGGCGTCGAGGTTCTTGTCCTCGTAGTTGGCGGCGGTGTGCAGCAGCAGGGCGTGGCCGTCGTCTTCCAGCAGCATGTCATAGGCGACCTCGTCCGGGGTGACGCCACGGGCCAGGGCCTGGGCCTTGACGCTCATCGAGGCGTCGGGCTCATAGTCCGGCGCGGCGCCGAGCGGATAGATCTTGTCGTAGGCGCGGGCGGCCTTGAAGAACACCATGCCCCGGGGCTGCGGCTTGTCGGCCAGGATCGCCGCGCGCACGTCCGGCTTGCGCATTTCCGCCACGCGCTCGGCCAGGGGCAGGTCGGCGATCTCCAGATAGGCGGGGTGGGCCGCGAACGGGTGGTACGAGGCGTCCAGGCCCAGCAATACGCCCACCGGCCGGGCGAACACCTGGGCGGTTACGCGCGGGCCGTTCTGGTTGGCCGCGGCCGTCATGGCCAGCAGGTCCTGCCAATCGTCCTTGTCGAAACCCGCCTGGAACAGGCTGAAGGATAGCGGCGAGCCGGTCTGGGCCGCGACCCGGCTGAACATCTCCAGATCGTCCTTGGGGGTCTCGATATTGAGGATCGCCTGCAGCACCCCGCCGCCGGCGTCGCGCATGCCCTCGGCGATGGCCTTGAGCTCGGCTTCCGGGGTGTGGGCGGTGGGAATCACCACGCCGTCGAGGGTGGTGTGGAAGATGTTGCGCGAGGTGCCCAGGCCCAGGGCTCCCGCCTCGATGGCTTCCTTGGCCAGGGCGCGCATCTGGGCCAGGTCGGCCTCGGTGGCGACTTCCTTGTCCACGGCCCGCTCGCCCATCACGTACATGCGCAGGGCCGAATGGGGCAACTGCACCGCGAAATCGATATCGTGGCGCCGGCGCTTCAGCGCCTCGACGAATTCGGGGAACGTCTCCCAATCCCAGGTCAGGCCGTCGGCCAGCACCACCTCGGGCATGTCCTCGACGCCCTCCAGCAGTTTGATCAGCCGGGTGTGATCTTGCGGCCGGCAGGGGGCGAACCCGACCCCGCAGTTGCCGGTGACCACCGTGGTCACGCCGTGGGACGAGGACGGAGACATGCGGCTGGCCCAGATCAACTGGCCGTCATAGTGGGTGTGGACGTCGATGAAGCCGGGGGTGACCATCTTGCCCGCCGCGTCGATCTCTTCGCGGCCTTTGCCGGCTAAGGCGCCCACGGCGATGATCCGGCTGCCCGCGATCGCCACGTCGGCCACGAAAGGCGCGCCGCCGTCGCCATCGTACACCGTCCCGCCCCGGATCACCAGATCAGCCGCATATTCCATCGCCATCTCCCTGATTGGCTTCGCCGGTTCCGAACGAAAACTCCGAACGAACCCGTCGATTATTGGAACTAGTTATAGTCCCATGCAGCACCGGTGGATATCTCTGAGATGACGGGTGATATTATTTCGCCAATGGTGGCGGCTCGGCATCAATGACATATATGGCGTATAGGACTCGGAGTGCGAAGCCTGGAGATCGCATGGCGAAGGTTGAAACCACGGTTCCGGTCAATCAGCTTCAACGAAGCTGGGGCGATGTATCAGACCGCGCGCTACGCGCGCCGATCGTCATCACCGCGAAGGGGCGACCACGGCATGTGCTGATGGGATTCGACGAATACCAGCGCCTCAAGGCTAGAGATCGCCGCGCCTATCAAATCGAAGACCTGCCCGACGACCTCGCTGAACAGCTTGAAGCCGGCCTGGACGCCCTCTGGAACCCGGACACGGCGGCGGACGATGGCGACACCCTCATCGCCTAGCCGACTTCCGGCGCCAGGCGATGTGCTGTCCTATGGCTATCTGTGGTCGCATGAGTCCGATGTGGGACGAGAAGATCCTATAAAGCAGCGCCCGTGTGTCGTGGTTCTGGCAGTGGGCGATGGGCCGAACCCGCAAGTGATTGTCGCGCCGATCACATCCCGAGACCCGCGTCGTGAAGACGCTATCAGCCTGAGCGAAGGCGCGCTCGGTCTGAACCGGCGGAGTTGGATCATCCCATGGGAACTCAACGCCTTCCGCTGGCCCGGACCGGACATTGAGCCCGCGATGAAACCCGCGGGGGCGTGGTGGCGCATCGGGGCACTCACGCCGGCCTTAAGACAACGACTGCGCTTGGCGGTGGAAGCCGGGTTGAAGGCTAGGCGTGCGGTGGTCACGAGGCGGGGCGGGTAAGGTGGGTTTCTTTGGCCTCACGAAAAGTTCGGATTCAATCACCGCCAATGAATGAATCGGCTCAGGAAAACACCAGTCCCATATTGGAGTGTGATCTCGTCATGAAAGGCGGAGTTGCTTCGGGCCTCGTTTATGCTCGGACTTTCACCGTTCTGTCGGGCAAGTATCGATTCCGTTCGATTGCCGGCTCTTCGGCGGGCGCCATCGCGGCGGCTTTTGTCGCGGCGGCTGAATACGCCCGACAAGGCGGGGACCCAACCGCTTTCACGCGCCTTCGGGAGCATTGTGAGGCCCTTCCAGCGCTGTTGCCGGGCTTCTTCCAAGCCGAACCTCGGTTTCGGCCGCTAATGAAGGCTCTGATCCACATCGCGCCAGGGACGGGGCGCGCCCGTTTCGGTTCGGCCCTGATCAGCTTCTGGCGGCCGCTGCTGACCGGAGCCCTGGTGGGTCTTGCGATTTTGATCGCGGTCTACGCGGCTTTCGACATTCATTTTCTGGCGGCCTCCTCGACCGCGATCCCGGGCCTGATTCTTAGCGTCATCGTCGGCGCCGTGGTCGGGCTCGCCTGGTCTCTTCGGAGGTCGTTGCTGGTGGATCTCCCCATGACAAATTTCGGTCTTTGCGCCGGACTTGGCTCCGCGACCGGTCGCAAGGATATCACTAATTGGACGCACGCGGTGCTGCAGGAGATCGCTTTCGGGGCGGCGGGACGAGTCGAACCCTTAACCTTTGGTGATCTGGCCAACCGTGGAATCAATCTGCGTATCATCGCCGCCAACCTGAATTTTTCCCGCATGGAGGTGCTCCCCGACCTCAGCGTGGCCGCGCGCTTCCTCCCGGCGGAGTGGGCGCGGCTTTTCCCCGATGATCTGATGGCGCCATTGAACCCGGCTTCCTTCAACGGACCCGTGGACCTACCCACGCCCGGCCAGCTTCCCGTGCTGGTCGCCGTCCGGATGAGCATCGCCTGTCCGGGTCTTCTCGAAGCGGTTCCGGCGCGTTTGGCTTCGGGCGAGCAAGTGCTTTTCGCCGACGGTGGCCTTGTTCAGAACTTCCCGTTTGAGATCTTCGACGAGCAGGTTCCCGAACGACCAACCCTGGCCTTTGATCTGGCGACGCTGCGCGATGATGAAATCGATCGGCTCAGCACTGTCGCGGAAGCTCTGGACCGTGGAGCGAGACCCGCCCGCATCCTCACATTGCGGGATTTCCTATGGTCACTCATTGTCGCGCTACGAGAAGGGGCCACGCGGACCGCGATGATGAAAGCCTCCAATCGCGACCGTATCTTCCAGGCTTGGCTCAGGTCGGACGAAGGTGGAATGGACCTCGACATGAGCGCGTCACGCGCCCAAGGCCTGATGGCCCATGGCGAGGCCTTGGGGAATTATGCCTTGACGGGTTTTGACTTTGCCGCACATCGCGCGAGGCGCCGTGAGGCTGAAGGGCGACCGGACGGGGTGTCGCGATGACCGCGAATCTGGTGACGGCAATCCGCATCGCTCTCTTGCCGCCGTTGTTCTCTCTGATCTTGGCGAGCCCATCTGGAAGCTGGCCGGCCCTGGCGGTTTTTCTGCTCGCCGGACTGACCGATGCTGTCGACGGCAGACTGGCGCGGGCGCTGAATCAGGTTTCGCGGTTCGGGGCCATGCTCGACCTGTTGGCCGATCGTCTCCTGACGCTGACGATCCTTGTCGGTCTGATTGCCTCTGGCTCCCTCAAGGGTGTGTTTCTGGTCGCGGGCCTTACCTTGATAGCTCGGGACCTGATCGTTGCGAGTTTTGGCGAGGCGGTTGCGAATCTCGGGATTAAGGTAAGCAGAATTGAAATTGTGAAAATCACGCTTCAATTTCTATCGTTTGGGCTGCTTCTATCTCCGGCCATATTCGGATATTTCGGGATCGACCAACTTCAATTCGGGCGGTATTTGCTTTTATTCAGCGCCGTTCTCACATGTGTAACCTTGATCACATATACACACCTAGTGCTGGCGAGGTTGGGGCGGGCCGAACCTTAGTTCCGTCACCGACATCGGGTTTGACAACGGCAATCCCGCCCGTCAACGCCGTTCCGGCTGGCTTCCTGGGATCGCGATCCGCCGCCGCCCTACTTCGGGTCCGGCAATCCCAGCACTCGCTTCGACACCACGTTGAGGTTGACCTCGGATGAGCCGCCCTCGATCGAGTTGCCCTTGGAGCGCAGCCAGCCGCGCGAGACGGTCTTTTCGAAGGCGTTGAAGCCGTCGCCGTCCCAGCCCAGGCCCTGGTGGCCCATGGCTTCGACCATCAGTTCGGCGCGCTGCTGGGCCAGGGTGGCGGCCGCGTATTTGATGATCGAGGTGGCGGCGCTGGGGCCGTTGCCGACCTTGGCCTCGGCGGCGACGCGCGAAAGGGTGAGGAAGAACGCCTTCAGGTCGACGCGGTTCTGGGTGATGCGGGTGCGCAGGTCGGCGTCCAGCACG
>JANYFU010000033.1 GCA_025359665.1 Caulobacteraceae bacterium | reverse complement strand
AAGCGGGCGGGGCTGGCCATGTTCATCCCGATCGGTGAGGCGACTACTTCGGAGATGCGCGAGGCTTTTCGCGAGCAGGATGTTCCCGTGCGGGCCTACTACTCGACCGAGGAGGTCGGCACGATTGGCGTCGAATGCGCCCAAGTTCCGGGCGCCTATCACGTCTGCGAAAGCGGCTTGATCGTCGAGGTGAGTGAGGCGGACGCGGTGGTGGTGGACGGTCAGCGCCTTGGCCGTGTGCTGATCACCGCCCTGCATTCCTACGCCACGGTGTTCATCCGCTATGACGTCGGCGATCTGGCGAGCCTGGCGCCGCGCTGCGCCTGCGGCCACGACGGACCGACCTTGTCGAACATGAGCGGCCGTTCAAAGGCCTACATCACCCACGCCACCGGCGCCGTGACCCCGTTTCACCTGCAGGCGGCGGTGCTCCGGGCGGTCTGCGCTTTCGACGAATTCCGCATCCGTCAGACCGCCCAGGAGCACGTCATCGCCGAGATCGGCCGCAAACAGCCCCTGAGCGAGGCCGAAATCCAGGGCTTCCGCGACGCCATAGCGGTCCAGACCGGGCCGAAGTTCAATATCGAGGTCCGATGGGTGGAGCAGATCGGCTGGGGCGGCGCGGTCAAGCGTTTGGGGTTCCGCAACGAACTGGCGTGAGTCGACGCGGTGCTATATCTCCACCCGTGTGATCGACTTGGCTCCCACGTCCGCCAGCACCCCGATCAATTCCTCAATCGTGGCCAGCACCTCGCCCTCGTCACGGCCGCGGACCACCAGGTTGGAGCCGAAGCCCTCGGGGCCGAAGAACGGATAGCTGCCCAGAGATAGTGCCGGGTGGGCTTTGGCCACCGCCTCCAGTGGCGCGGCCATCATGCTTTCGCCGGCTCCCTCGACCCTGACCGTGCGGGCGATCACCACGGCGCCCGGACGCATTTTGGGTCCGACGTCCTCCATCATACCGCGCATGATCATCGGCACACCGGCCAGCACGAACACGTTGCCGATCTGGAACCCCGGCGGACCCTGGACCGGATTCTTGACCAGGCTGCCGCCTTCGGGCACCCGGGCCATGCGACGGCGGGCGAGGTTAAGTTCGCCGGCCCAGCGCGCGGCCATCATGGCGATGATGTCAGGGTGCTCATAAAGCGCCACGCCGAAGGCCTCGGCTACGCAATCGGCGGTGATGTCGTCGTGGGTGGGGCCGATGCCGCCGGTGGTGATCACGTAATCGTAGCGGTCGCGAAGATGGTTGAGCGCGGCGATGATCTCGTCCTTCAGGTCGCCCACCACCCGCGCCTCGGCCAAATCGATGCCAAACGTGCCGAGGTATTTTGCGATGAAGTTGAGGTTGGTGTCCTGGGTGCGCCCGGACAGGATCTCATCGCCGATAATCAGTACGGCCGCCGTGACGCGCTCTGTTTCCGCCATGACCGCCGCTCCGCTGGTTAGGTTCGCCTTCAGCGCTCGGGCATAGGCCGCCGCCGCCCTGGCCGCAACCACGGAGGCGACCGCCGCGATTGACTTCTACTGGAGATATTGCAAATGCGAAAACAGGGTTATCGGGGATCCGCCTATGGGCCGCCGTGCGAGATTGACGAATGCTTCTGAACCAACCTCTCGTCCACGGCGTACTCCTCAGCCGCTACAAGCGATTTTTCGCCGAAGTCGCGCTCGATGACGGCCGCCAGATCACCGCGCACTGCCCCAACCCCGGCGCGATGCTGGGCCTCAACATGCCCGGGCTCGGCGTCTGGGTCTCGCCCGCCGAGGGCGCCAAACGAAAGCTGGCCTGGACGCTGGAACTGGTGGAGGCAGACGGCAGCCTGGTGGGAATCAACACCATGCACCCCAATCGTCTGGTGGCTGAAGCCCTCGCGGAGAACGTGATCCCGGAACTGGCCGGCTACCATCTGCATCGCCGGGAAGTGAAGATGGGCGCGGCCAGCCGGGTGGATTTCGTGCTAGAGAGCCCAGGGCGAAGCCGGTGCTGGCTTGAAGTGAAGAATTGCCACTTGCGGCGCGCGGGGACCTTGGCCGAGTTTCCCGACTGCGTGGCGGCGCGGTCGTCCCGGCACCTGCGCGAGCTCACCGACCGTGTCGCCGAGGGCGACCGGGCCGTGCAGTTGTTCGTGATCCAGCGTACCGATTGCGATCGTTTCGCCGCCTGCGCCGATCTCGACATGATTTATGCCGCCGAACTGGCGCTCGCGGCGGCGGCGGGCGTTGAAGTCTTGTGCTATGATTGCGACATTAGTCCCCAAGCCATCCAACTGAACCAACGCCTGCCGTGGATCCACGCTCCGGGCGACCGCTGAAGAAAGACCATCCGTATGTCGCTCGCCGAAGACATTCTGGCGCCGGACACCCGCACCGGACAGATCAAGCTCCATGGCCCCGAGGGCTTCGAAGGCATGCGCGTCGCCGGCCGCCTGGCCGCTGAATGTCTCGATATGTTGACGCCGTATGTGAAACCCGGCGTCGTCACCAGCGAGTTGGATCGGCTGGCCCGGGAATTCACCCTCGACCACGGCGCCCTGCCCGCCTGCCTGTTCTATCGCGGCTATTCGAACACCCTGTGCATCTCGCCCAACCATGTGGTCTGCCACGGCATTCCCGGCGAGCGCACCCTGCGCGAAGGCGACATCGCCAATATCGACGTGACGGTGATCGTCGATGGCTGGCACGGCGACCATTCGCGCATGTACGCGATCGGCGAGGTGGCGCCCCGCGCGCGGCGGCTGATCGACGTGACCTATGAAGGTCTGGAGCGTGGGCTGGCGGCGGTCAAACCCGGCGCGCGGCTTGGCGACATCGGCTACGCGATTCAGTCCTATGTGGAGGCCCAGCGCTGCGGCGTGGTGCGGGATTTCTGCGGCCACGGCCTGGGCCGGGTGTTCCACGACGCGCCCAACATCCTGCACTTCGGCCGGCCGGGCACGGGCCCAGAGCTTCGCCCCGGCATGTTCTTCACCATCGAGCCGATGGTCAACCTGGGCAAACCTCAGGTGAAGCTGCTCGCCGACGGCTGGACGGCGGTGACGCGCGACAAATCGCTTTCGGCCCAGTGCGAGCATTCTATCGGGGTCACCGCCACCGGCTATGAGGTCTTCACCCTGTCACCGGCCGGCCTTTTCCGCCCCAACTGACCATTTCCCAAGCATCTTTGCAAAAACGCTGGATCGCGATTTGAAAACCCTCTAGTCTGCAAAGGCGTCGATCCGGCGCGCTGGAGCGGACCGGTGCCACGCGAACAGGGCGCATTCTTCTTCGAGGCCGAGCCGAGCGAGGCGATCGAACCGTTTCGCCGAACGTCGGTGAAAGCGACGCCAGCGGCGGCGCACTATGTCGGCCATCGTCAGCGCCTGCGCATACGGGCCGCGATCAGCTTCGCCGCCCTGCCCGACTATGAGTTGCTTGAACTGCTGCTGGCGCGCAGCCTGCCCAGGGGCGACATCAAGCCGATCGCCAAGGCGCTGCTGACGCGGTTCGGCGGGCTGGCGGGCGTGCTTGGCGGGGGCCTGGAAGAACTCAAGACCGTGGCCGGCGTCGGCCAGGCCGCGGCGCTCGACCTGAAGCTGCTGCACGAGGCCACAGTGAGAATGGGGCGGGCCGAGGTTCGCAAGCGCACCGTGATCTCGTCCTGGACCGCGCTGTTAGCCTACGCGAAAGTAGCCATGGCGGGAGCATCACGCGAACAGTTCAGGGTGCTGTTTCTCGACAAGAAAAACCAGCTGATCGCCGATGAGGTGATGAACGAGGGCACGGTCGACCACGCCCCGGTCTATCCGCGCGAGGTGATGCGCCGGGCGCTTGAGCTGTCGGCCAGCGCGGTGATCCTGGCTCACAACCATCCCTCGGGCGATCCGACTCCCTCCACGACCGATGTGGAAATGACCCGCCAGGTCATCGACGCCGGCCGGCCGCTGCGGATCTCCGTGCACGACCATATCGTCGTGGGCCGCGAGGGCGTGGCGAGCCTGAAGGCGCTTGGGCTGATTTAGACGCCACGCCTAAATAGCGCTGCTTAACACGCGCTCGTCTGTAAGAGCCTCGTGCTCCCAAGCCAGATACTCAGGTGTCTCCAGGAGGCGGGCGGCGTAAGCGCAGGCGGATCCGTCGTCGCCATAGTCGGTTGGATGAACGCCGTACGACCGAAACCGTGTCGCCACCGGCGTGAAGAAGGCGTCGGCGATCGACCATTGGCCGCCCAGCAGAAACGGCCCGCCGAACCGACGCAGCAAGTCCCCCCAAAGGCCGACAATGCGGCGTACATTCTCCTGGGTGGCGGGGGTCAGGGTGCCGGGCTCATGACGCCTCAGGTCCATCGGGCATTCGCCGCGCAGTGAGTTGAAACCCGAGTGCATCTCGGCCGTCGCGGCCCGGCCTAGCGCCCGAGCCACTGGATCGGTCGGCCATAGTCCGGCCGCGGGGAATTTCTCGGCCAGATATTCGCTGATCGCCAAGCTGTCCCAGATCGTCACCGTTCCGTCCTTCAGCACCGGAACCAACCCGCTGGGCGAGCCGGCGGCCACCGCCGCATCGCGCACCTCCTCGCTGTTTTCTCGCCGGAGACGGATCAGGGTCTCGGTGAACGGCGCGCCGGTGCGCTTCAGAACCAGCCACGGACGCATCGACCAGGTCGACCAGACCTTGTCCCCGATGATCATTTCCATAATGGTCTCCGCTAAGTGTTGCAGGGGAAGCGTACCTAAAATGACGGACTCAACCGTTGCGGGATCGCCGCCGGCGGACGCCAAACCCCTGTTCTCCAATGGCTATCGCGCCCTGGTGCTCGGCTTTCTGTTGTCGGCCTACACCTTCAATTTCATCGACCGGACGATCATCGCCACCATCGGCCAGGCGATCAAGGTCGATCTGAAGATCACCGACACCCAGCTTGGCCTGCTGGGCGGGCTGTCGTTCGCGGTGCTCTATACTCTGCTCGGCATACCGATCGCCCGCCTGGCGGAACGTTGGAACCGGGTTTCGATCATCTCGATCGCCTTGGTTGTATGGTCGGGGTTCACCGTGGCCTGCGGCTTCGCCGGCAACTTCGTCTCCCTTTTAATCATGCGCGTCGGCGTCGGCGTCGGCGAGGCCGGCTGCTCGCCGCCATCGCATTCGCTGATCTCCGACTATTTCGAACCCAAGCGGCGGGCCACGGCCCTGTCGATCTACGCCTTCGGCATTCCGCTCGGCGGCATGATCGGCGCGGTGGCCGGCGGCTGGCTGGCCAAGTCGTTCGGCTGGCGCGTCGCCTTCATGGCAGTCGGCGCACCCGGGGTCATTCTCGCTCTGTTGGTCAGGCTGCTGATCAAGGAGCCGCCCAGAGGCCATTCCGATCCCATCCAGCGAGTCGCCCCAGTGGGCGAGACGACCGGCGAGACCGCCACGGCCGCGCCGTCCGACCACTGGATGATCCACGAGATCAAGGAGCTGGCGGCTGTGACCGGCAATCTGTTCAGCCACTGGCCGGTGGCGAACATGGTGCTTGGCCTGACCATGGCTTCCTTCGCCGGCTATGGCATCGGCCAGTTCTCGGCTCCGTATTTCATCCGCGCTTTCAACCTCGACTATGCGACCGTGGGCCTGGTGTTCGGTCTGATCGGCGGGTTTTCTTCGGGTTTGGGCACCTTGGCCGGGGGGCTGGTCAGTGACTGGGCCGGCAAGCACAATCCGCGGTGGTATGCGCTCACCCCGGCCATAGGCCTGACCATCGCCGTGCCGATCTATGTCCTGGCCTACAGGGCTCCCGAGTGGCGCATCGCCGCGATGATACTGCTGATCCCTGGGCTGTTCCACTACACTTATCTCGGGCCGACCTTCGCGGTCGTTCAGAATGTGGTCGAGACCCGTCGCCGCGCCACCGCTTCGGCGGTGATGCTGCTTTGCGCGAATCTCATCGCCCTGGGCGGAGGGCCGCTGTTCACCGGCTGGCTCATCGACACGTTCGCCCAGTTCTATTTCACCCATTCGGGCGAACATCACGCTCTGCCCGCGTTACAGGGCATATTCGGCCAAGCGTCGCCAGGCGAGCATTTCACAGCCCAATGTCCTGGAGGGATGGCGCCGAGGGGCGCCTCGGCTTCGCTCGCGGGACGATGCCACGGCTCACTGGTCACCGCGACGCGCCAGGGCATCCTGGTCAGCGCGGGATTCTATCTTTGGGGAGCCGTTCACTATCTGCTGGGATCGTTCGGTCTGGCCAAGCGGCTGGCGGCGGTGGCCGCCGAACGCAAGGCGGCGGAAGCCTGAACGCTTCCCCGGTCGGCGTCAGCGGTTTAAAGCCTCGTCTATGATCCCACGTTATAGCCGCCCCGAAGCCGCCGCCATCTGGTCCCCCCAGACCCGTTTTCGCATCATGTTCGAGATCGAGGCGCACGCCGCCGACGCGATGGCGGCGCTGGGCGTCATTCCGGCCGAGGCCGCTAAGGCGATCTGGGAGCGGGGCGGAAACGTGGTGTTCGACGTCGATCGGATCGACGAGATCGAGCGCGAAACCAAGCACGATGTCATCGCCTTCCTGACCCACGTCACCGAGATCGTCGGACCGGAGGCCCGGTTCCTCCACCAGGGCATGACCTCATCGGATGTCAACGACACCGCCCTGGCGGTCCAGCTCAGCCGCGCCACCCACCTTCTGATGGAAGGTGTCGAGCTGGTGCTGGCGGCGTTGAAGCGGCGCGCCCTCGAACATCGCCTGACCCCTTGTGTTGGCCGAAGCCACGGCATCCACGCCGAACCCACCACCTTCGGCCTCAAACTCGCCGGTCACTACGCCGAATTCGGCCGCGCCCGCGACCGATTGGCGATGGCCCGGTTCGAAATCGCCACCTGCGCCATCTCGGGTCCGGTAGGCACCTTTGCCAGCGTCGACCCCCGGGTCGAGGAACATGTGGCGGAGAAGCTCGGCCTGGTTCCCGAGCCCATCTCCACCCAGGTGATTCCACGGGATCGGCACGCCGCCTATTTCGCCGCCCTGGCCGTGGTGGCCAGCTCGATCGAGCGGCTGGCCGTGGAGATCCGCCATTTGCAGCGTACCGAGGTGCTGGAAGCCGAGGAGCCTTTCGACGCCGGTCAGAAAGGTTCCTCGGCCATGCCACACAAGCGCAACCCGATCCTGACCGAGAACCTGACCGGCCTCGCCCGTCTGGTTCGATCGGCCGTGACCCCCGCCATGGAAAACGTGGCCCTGTGGCACGAGCGCGACATCAGCCATTCCTCCGTCGAGCGGGGCATCGCTCCGGATGCGACCGTGCATCTGGATTTCGCATTACGCCGACTGGCGTCGCTGATGGAGCGATTGGTCGTCTATCCCGAAAACATGCGGAAGAATCTCGACCGCATGGGCGGCCTGGTCCATTCGCAGCAGGTGCTGCTGGCCCTCACCCAGAAGGGTATGGCCCGCGAAGCCGCCTATTCGGCGGTGCAGCGCAACGCCATGCAGGTCTGGCGCGGCGAGGGACGGTTCCTGGATCTACTGCGGGCCGATCCGGATGTTCGAAGCCAGTTGAGCGACGAGGAGCTATCGGACCTGTTCAACCTCGCCTGGCACTTCAAGCACGTCGATACGATTTTCCGCCGGGTGTTCGGCGACGCCGTGGTCTAGAGGCGACCAGTTCTAGTCGCCGGCGCTGATCTGGCCGCGGGCGATGGCGAGGAACTCGTCCATCTTCGAGCGAATTTCGCTCAAGGGCACCGACAGCCCAGAGCCGGTGAGATCCTGGCTGACCTTGCGCAAAACATCCTCGTCGCCCGGTTGCTCGATGTCGGACTTGACCACGGCTTTGGCGTAGTCGTCGACATTTTCGAGCCCCATCAACCGGGCGGCCCACTCGCCGAGCATACGATTGCGACGGGCCGCGGCGCGGAATTCCTGCGCCGCATCGTTGGCGAACTTGCCTTCGAAACCTCGCTCACGATCGTTGAAACTACTCATGCGCAACCTAACTCCGAACACCGGCGGGGGTCATAACCCGGCGCAACCATGGCCGCAATCTCCCCATCGGACTGTGGCTCCTGATACAATGTCATGAAATCGCCGGAAATCGATAGCCCCGCCGTCGTTGGGCGGCGACGTCCTTATCGTAGCGCCAAAAACTAGGCGGTTTTCGTGGCCGGTTCGAGGCTCAAGAGGCAAGGCGGCGTTTGCGCGAAGGGCCGCCTTCCGATAGGTTGTTCGTGGCCCTGATGATGTCAGACGCGATCCAGGACAGATGCGCGCGCGGCGCTGAAGCCCGCGCGCATTTTCATTTGGCGACCGCCGCTGGCCAAAGGAAGGCTTAACGATCATGACCCGCCGCAAGAAGATATACGAGGGGAAGGCCAAGATCCTCTATGAGGGTCCCGAGCCCGGAACCCTGATCCAGTATTTCAAGGACGACGCCACCGCTTTCGACGGCACGAAGAAAGCCATCCTTGAGGGCAAGGGCGTTATCAACAATCGAATCAGCGAATATGTGATGACGCGGCTGAACACCATCGGCGTGCAGAATCATTTCATCCGCCGCCTCAACCTGCGCGAGCAGTTGATCAAGGAAGTGGAGATCATCCCGCTGGAGGTGGTCTGCCGCAACATCGCCGCCGGCTCGCTGTCCCGCCGCTTTGGCCTGCCCGAGGGTCAGGCGCTGCCGCGTTCGATCATCGAATTCTACCTCAAGGACGACAAGCTCAGCGACCCGATGGTCGCCGAGGAGCACATCACCGCGTTCAACTGGGCCGCCACCCAGGAGATCGACGACATGATGGCCACCACCTTGCGGGTCAATGACTTCCTGAGCGGCCTGTTCGGCGCGGTCGGCATCACCCTGGTAGACTTCAAGGTCGAATATGGCCGGGTCTGGGAAAACGACTTTTCCAGAATCATCCTGGCCGACGAGATCAGTCCCGACAGTTGCCGGCTGTGGGACTCGACGACCAACGAGAAGCTCGACAAGGACCGCTTTCGCCGCGACATGGGCAATGTCATCGAAAGCTACACCGAGGTCGCCCGGCGCCTGGGTGTGATGAAGGAAATGCCGACCGTCATCCAGGGCGGGATCCAATGAGGACCTGATGAAAGCCGTCGTCCACGTATATCTAAAAACCGGCGTGCTCGACGTCCAGGGCAAGGCGGTCCAGACCGCCCTGCATGGCCTTGGCTGGGCCGACGTAGACGACGTGCGGGTCGGGCGAGTGATCGAATTCGCCTTGGCCGGAGACGACGAGACCGAAGCGAAATCGCGGGTCGAGGCGATGTGCGCGCGTTTGCTGGCGAACCCGGTCATCGAGGGATATCGCGTGGAGATCGCCGCTTGAAGGCGGCCGTCGTCATCTTCCCAGGGTCCAATTGCGACCGCGATTGCAAGGTGGCCATCGAACGATCCACCGGCGCCCAGGTGACCATGGTCTGGCACCAGGAGACCGCCCTTCCGGCTGGCCTCGATCTGATCGTCCTGCCAGGTGGGTTTTCCTATGGCGACTATCTGAGATGCGGGGCGATGGCCGCGCTGTCGCCGGTGATGACCGAGGTCAAGGCCGCCGCCGGCC
>JANYFU010000021.1 GCA_025359665.1 Caulobacteraceae bacterium | reverse complement strand
CGCGACCTTCACCATGCAGTTCGATCACTACGCAGAAGCGCCGGCAAACGTGTCGGCAGAAGTCCAAAAGAAATTTGCTTGAATTCTTTGACGAGAGTCAAAGTTGAACGGAGACCATCATGGCTAAAGCTAAATTTGAACGTAACAAGCCACACTGCAACATCGGCACCATCGGTCACGTCGACCATGGCAAGACATCGCTGACCGCAGCGATCACCAAGGTTCTCGCTGAGACCGGTGGCGCCGTGTTCAAGGCGTACGACCAGATCGACGCTGCGCCGGAAGAACGCGCCCGCGGCATCACCATCAATACGGCCCACGTCGAGTACGAGACGGCGAACCGTCACTACGCGCACGTCGACTGCCCGGGCCACGCCGACTATGTGAAGAACATGATCACCGGCGCCGCCCAGATGGACGGTGCTATCCTGGTGGTGTCCGCCGCCGACGGCCCGATGCCGCAGACCCGCGAGCACATTCTGCTGGCTCGTCAGGTCGGCGTGCCGGCGCTGGTGGTGTTTATGAACAAGGTCGATCTGGTCGACGACGAGGAGCTGATCGAGCTCGTGGAAATGGAAGTGCGCGAGCTGCTTTCCAGCTACGAGTTCCCCGGCGATGACATTCCGATCGTCAAGGGCTCCGCCGTGGCGGCCGTCGAAGGCAAGAACCCCGAGATCGGCGAGAACGCCGTGCTGGCGCTGATGGCGGCGGTCGACGAATATATCCCTCAGCCTGATCGACCCGTCGATCTGCCCTTCCTGATGCCGGTGGAAGACGTGTTCTCCATCTCCGGCCGCGGCACGGTGGTTACCGGCCGTATCGAACGCGGAATCGTCAAGGTCGGCGAGGAAGTCGAGATCGTCGGCGTCCGTCCGGTCCAGAAGACGGTCTGCACCGGCGTCGAAATGTTTCGCAAGCTGCTCGACCAGGGCCAGGCCGGCGACAACGTCGGCGTGCTGCTGCGCGGCACCAAGCGGGAAGACGTCGAACGTGGCCAGGTGCTCTGCAAGCCCGGCACCATCACGCCGCATACCAAGTTCACGGCCGAAGCCTATATCCTGACCAAGGAAGAAGGCGGTCGCCACACACCGTTCTTCACCAACTATCGGCCGCAGTTCTACTTCCGCACCACCGACGTGACCGGCATCATCCGGCTGAAGGAGGGCGTGGAAATGATCATGCCCGGCGACAACGCCGAGCTGGATATCGAGCTGATCACCCCGATCGCCATGGAAGAGCGTCTTCGCTTCGCAATTCGCGAAGGCGGCCGGACCGTTGGTTCGGGCGTCGTCACGAAGATCGTCGAATAGGGTCTAGCGCTTGATGAGGCGCGGCGCCCCTGTTAAGGGACGCACTCTGCGGCTATGAGCCAGACGCGCCGGCGGGCAAGCTGCTCTCCGGCGCGTTCCTCATTTCAGGCCAAGGCGTCGAGACGTCGCCCTGACCGCCGTTCGAAGGAGTGTAGCTCAGCTGGTAGAGCATCGGTCTCCAAAACCGAGGGTCGTGGGTTCGAGTCCCCCCACTCCTGCCACTACCGCCGAAACGGAACCGCCCGGGACTATCCCGGCCACGTGTTCGGTTTCGGCCCCACCCAGGCGCCGCCAATCCTGGCCGGCCGCCGTCAAGAGTTGAGAAGCCGGCCATGGCCAAGGGTCAGAATATCGTTCAGGGCGGGGGAGGGCGGAAGCCCACGATCCTCCCGCCCAGGCCGACGCCGGCCGCCACTCCGGTGGCCGCGGTCAACAAACGGGTTGGACCGGTCCAGTTCCTTCGGGAAGTGCGGGCCGAAGCGCGCAAGGTGACCTGGACGAGCTGGAAAGAGACCTGGATCACCTCGATCATGGTCGGCATCATGGTCGTGGTCACCGCCGTGTTCTTCTTCGGCGTCGATTGGATTTTAGGCCTTGGGATCAGCGCCGTCCTCAAGCTGGCGAATGCGGAGTAGTTTAAGACAGATGCCCGAAGTCGTTCATCAGCCCTCCAACCCACACCACAAGTGGTACATCGTCCACGCCTATTCGAACTTTGAGAAAAAGGTCGCGGACAGCATCCGCGAGCAAGCCCATAACCAGGGACTCGACGATTGTTTCTCGGAGATCTTGGTGCCCACCGAGGATGTGGTGGAAATTCGCCGTGGTCGCAAAATCAACGCCGAACGCAAGTTCTTCCCGGGTTATGTGCTGGTGAAGATGGACCTCTCCGACGAGGCCTATCACCTGGTCAAGAACACGCCGAAGGTGACGGGCTTTCTGGGCTCCGGCCTGAAGCCCATGCCCGTTTCGGAACGCGAGGTCGCCCGGATCATCGGAGCCATCGAGGAAGGCGTGGAGCGGCCCAAGCCGACCATCACCTTCGAGATCGGAGAGTCCGTCCGCGTCATCGACGGCCCGTTCGCCAGCTTCAACGGTTCGGTGGAACAGGTCGACGAGGATCGCGCTCGCTTGCGGGTCACGGTGTCGATCTTCGGCCGGGCCACCCCAGTGGAACTCGAATACGCCCAGGTGGAAAAAACCAGCTAGGGCCAGACATTCGCCGCCCGATGTCGGGCGGCGCAAATCCGTGGGAGGGGCGCCACCCCGCACCACGGCCCCACCCCGGCTCCGCCGGCACGCGAGGAGATCATGGCTAAAAAGATACTCGGTTACATCAAGCTGCAGGTGAAGGCCGGCTCCGCCACGCCCTCACCGCCGATCGGGCCGGCGCTCGGTCAACGCGGCGTCAATATCATGGGCTTCTGCAAGGAGTTCAACGCGCGGACGGAGAGCCTTGTGAAAGGCACGCCGTTGCCGACCGTAATCACCGTTTACCAGGACAAGAGCTTCACCTTCGTCACCAAGACCCCGCCCGCGACCCACTATCTGAAGGAAGCGGTGGGGATCAAATCCGGCTCCGGCAAGACCGGCCGCGAGACCGTCGGCAGCGTCACGCGCGCTCAGCTACGCGAAATCGCCGAAAAGAAGATGAAGGATCTCAACGCCAACGATATCGAGGCCGCCGCCAGGATCATCGAAGGCTCGGCCCGGGCCATGGGCCTGAGCATTGTGGAGGCTTGAGGGAACCATGACCAAGCAAGCCAAAAGAATCCAGGCGTGGTCGGGCGACCGGACCGCCGTTCACCAGCTCGATGAAGCCGTAAAGCTCGTCAAGGCCAACGCGCGGGCGAAATTCGATGAAAGCGTCGAGATCGCCGTGAACCTGGGTGTCGATCCGCGGCACGCCGATCAGCAGGTCCGTGGCGTGGTCTCCTTGCCATCGGGCACGGGGCGCGAGGTTCGCGTCGCGGTGATCGCGAAGGACGCCAAGGCTGCTGAAGCCACGGCCGCCGGCGCCGACATCGTGGGCGCCGAAGAACTCGTCGAGCGCATTCAGGGTGGATTCATGGAGTTCGATCGTGTCATCGCCACCCCCGACATGATGGCTCTGGTGGGACGCCTCGGCAAGATTCTGGGTCCGCGCGGCCTTATGCCGAACCCCCGCGTCGGAACGGTCACCCCGAACGTGGGCCAGGCCGTCAAGGACGCCAAGGGCGGCGCGATCGAGTTCCGGGTCGAAAAGGCGGGCATCGTCCATGCCGGGGTCGGCAAGACCAGCTTCACCGACGAGGCCATCACGGCCAACGTCAAGGCGCTGGTCGACGCCCTGGCGCGCGCCAAACCCACCGGCGCCAAAGGCACCTATATCAAGCGCATAAGCCTGTCCTCCACCATGGGGCCGGGTTTCAAGGTCGACGCCGCCACCATCGGCGGCTGATACCCTGCCGCCAGGGGCGGGTTGTAACGACACGTCTTGTCGTGTATGGCCGCGCCTCTGGTGGGTTTACCCCACCTACCTGTCCAAGAACCGCGGGCCTTCGGGCTTAATTGTTTCGCCGCGGGGAGACGGGAAGCCAGGAGTTGCGCGACCGCCAGTGGCTGGCGGCGCCTTTCCGGGCATCCTTTGGACAATCAGAAATTCACGCGGGCGCATCGTGCGCGCGCTGTCACATTGTTATGGAGACCGCCATGGAGCGCGCTCAAAAGTCGGAATCGATCGAGACCATCAGAGAGGTCTTCAAGAACGCCGGCGCCGTCGTGGTCACCCACTACATGGGTCTGACCGTTGCGCAGCTGACCGATCTGCGTCACCGCCTGCGCCAGGAAGGCGCCACTCTGAAGGTGGTGAAGAACACCCTGGCCCAGAAGGCGCTCAATGGCGCCGCCGCCGAGGCGCATGAGCTCTTCAAGGGACCGGTCGCCATCGCCTACGGCCCCGACCCGGTCTCGGCCGCCAAGGTATCGACCCAGTACGCCAAGGAACAGGAAAAGTTCACCATCGTCGGCGCCATGATGGGTGCTCAGGTGCTGGACGCCGCGGGCGTCGACGCTCTGGCCAAGCTGCCGTCACTGGATCAGCTTCGCGCCAAGATCGTCGGCCTGCTGCAGGCGCCGGCAACCAAGATTGCGGGTGTGCTTCAGGCGCCCGCCGCCCAGCTTGCCCGGGTGCTGAACGCCTACGCCACCAAAGACGCCGCCTGAATCCATTCGCTCCGTACCCAACCTCAAAAAACTCCCAAAGGATCTGAAATCATGTCGAAACTTGAAACCCTGGTAACCGAACTCTCCAGCCTGACGGTTCTGGAAGCCGCCGAACTCTCCAAGATGCTGGAAGAAAAGTGGGGCGTCTCCGCCGCCGCCCCGGTCGCCATGGCCGCCGGTCCGGCCACCGCCGCGGTCGCGGAAGTCGTGGAAGAACAAACCGAATTCACCGTCATCCTGACCGGCGCCGGCGAAAAGAAGATCAACGTCATTAAGGAAGTCCGCGCGGTTCGTCCCGACCTGGGCTTGAAGGAAGCCAAGGATCTGGTGGAAGGCGCCCCGCAGAACATCAAGGAAAACATCTCCAAGCAGGAAGCCGCCGACATCAAGGCCAAGCTTGAAGCCGCCGGCGCCACCATCCAAGTGAAATAATCTGGCCGCAGGCCATCGGAATGAATGAGGGGAGATCGGCGAAAGTTCGTCGATTTCCCCTTTTCTTTTGCGCGGCGAAGGACTAGATACGCGATCCGCTCAATCCAGATCGACATATCCCGCGCATCTTTCCAGGTGCGCGTAATTTTTTGCTCCGAGGCGTGGTCCTTAGCCCTCCGACCACCGCGAAGGAGCGCCGTAGCCCAAAAACCAGGGCTGCGGACTTTTCCAGCGTCCGGCAAGCGGCATGTGGCCTGGGGTTTTCCCCAAAAGCCCCCCGTTTGGACCGAGGGTGGACGCATGGACATTAGATCGACGCCCGAGATCCGTCCTCGCGCGTCGCAAGGGAGCCACGATGGCGCAATCGTTCACCGGCAAGAAGCGTATCCGCAAGTCTTTCGGGCGCATACCCGAGGCTGTGCGCATGCCCAACCTCATCGAGGTTCAGCGCTCTTCCTATGAACAATTCCTGCAGCGCGAAGTCCGTCCCGCCCAGCGCAAGGACGAAGGCATCGAAGCGGTGTTCAAGTCGGTCTTCCCGATCAAGGACTTCAATGAGCGCGCGATGCTCGAATATGTCTCCTACGAGTTCGAGGAGCCGAAATACGACGTCGAGGAGTGCATCCAGCGCGACATGACCTATGCCGCGCCCCTGAAGGTCAAGCTGCGGCTGATCGTCTGGGAAACCGACGAGGAAACCCAGGCGCGTTCTGTCAAGGACATCAAGGAGCAGGATGTCTACATGGGCGATATCCCGCTCATGACCGACAAGGGGACGTTCGTGGTCAACGGCACCGAGCGGGTGATCGTATCGCAGATGCACCGTTCGCCCGGCGTTTTCTTCGATCATGACAAGGGCAAGACCCACTCGTCCGGCAAGCTGCTGTTCGCCGCGCGGATCATTCCCTATCGCGGCTCCTGGCTCGATTTCGAGTTCGACGCCAAGGACGTGGTGTTCGTGCGGATCGACCGCCGCCGCAAACTCCCGGCCACCACTTTCCTCTACGCCCTGGGAATGGACGGCGAGGAAATTCTGACCACCTTCTATGAAGTGGTTCCGTTCGTGAAGCGCGACACCGGTGGCGTCGCCGGATGGGCTACTCCCTACAAGCCCGAGCGCTGGCGTGGGGTGAAGCCTGATTTCCCGTTGATCGACGCCGACACCGGCGAGGAAGTGGCACCGGCCGCGACGAAAATCTCCGCTCGCCAAGCCAAGCGGCTGGCCGACAACGGTCTGAAGACGCTGTTGCTTTCGCCTGAAGCGCTAGTCGGCCGCTACCTGGCGCGCGACGAGGTGAACGCCACCACCGGGGAAATCTATGCGGAAGCGGGCGACGAACTCGACGCGACCTCGATCGCCGCGCTCGAGGAGCAGGGCTTCACGACCATCGACGTCCTGGACATCGATCACATCACGGTCGGCGCCTATATCCGCAACACGCTGCGTGTCGACAAGAACGCCATCCGTGAAGACGCTCTGTTCGATATCTATCGTGTCATGCGTCCCGGCGAGCCGCCGACGGTCGAAGCCGCCGAAGCGATGTTCAAGAGCCTGTTCTTCGACCAGGAGCGCTACGACCTGTCGTCCGTCGGCCGGGTGAAGATGAATATCCGTCTCGAACTCGATTGCCCCGACGACGTGCGCGTCATCCGCAAGGAGGACGTTCTTGAAGTTCTGAAGACCCTGGTGGGTCTGCGCGACGGCCGCGGCGAAATCGACGACATCGACAATCTCGGTAACCGCCGGGTCCGCTCGGTCGGCGAGCTTCTGGAAAACCAGTACCGTGTCGGTCTGCTGCGGATGGAGCGGGCGATCAAGGAGCGCATGTCCAGCGTCGATATCGACACGGTGATGCCGCACGACCTGATCAACGCCAAGCCGGCGGCGGCGTCGGTGCGCGAGTTCTTCGGCTCTTCCCAGCTGTCGCAGTTCATGGACCAGACCAATCCTCTGTCCGAGATCACCCACAAGCGCCGCCTTTCGGCCCTCGGCCCCGGCGGCCTGACCCGCGAGCGCGCGGGCTTTGAGGTGCGCGACGTTCACCCGACCCACTATGGCCGGATCTGCCCGATCGAGACCCCGGAAGGTCCGAACATCGGCCTGATCAACTCGCTGGCGACCCACGCCGTCGTCAACAAATACGGGTTCATCGAAAGCCCCTATCGCCGGGTGAAGGATGGCAAGCTCACCGACGAGGTGGTCTACATGTCGGCCATGGAAGAGGCGAAGCACGTCATCGCCCAGGCCAACATCGCCCTTCGCGACGGCGTGATCGTCGATGACCTGGTTCCGGGCCGCATCAACGGCGAACCCTCGCTGCTCGCCAAGGACCAGGTCGATCTGATGGACGTCAGTCCCAAGCAGGTCGTGTCGGTCGCTGCCGCGCTGATTCCGTTCCTGGAAAACGATGACGCCAATCGCGCCCTGATGGGCTCGAACATGCAGCGTCAGGCGGTGCCACTGATCCAGTCCGACGCCCCGCTGGTGGGCACGGGCATGGAATCGGTAGTGGCCCGGGATTCGGGCGCCGTGGTCATCGCGCGCCGCTCGGGCATCGTCGAACAGATCGACGGCACCCGGATCGTTATCCGCGCCACCGATGAAACCGACGCCACCAAGCCCGGCGTCGATATCTATCGCCTCTCCAAGTTCCAGCGCTCAAACCAGAGCACCTGCATCAACCAGCGTCCGCTGGTTCGTGTCGGCGACAGGCTGGTGGCTGGTGACGTGATCGCCGACGGTCCGTCGACGGAACTGGGTGAACTGGCCCTCGGCCGCAACGCCCTGGTCGCGTTCATGCCCTGGAACGGCTACAACTTCGAGGACTCGATCCTGATCTCCGAGAGGATCGTGCGCGACGATGTCTTCACCTCGATCCACATCGATGAATTCGAGGTCATGGCCCGCGACACCAAGCTGGGCCCGGAAGAAATCACCCGCGATATCCCCAATGTCGGC
>JANYFU010000012.1 GCA_025359665.1 Caulobacteraceae bacterium | reverse complement strand
CACCTCGGCGCCCATCCGGCGCAGGGCCTCGGGCGCGAAGGCGCCGGCCGTGCCGTTGCCGCAGGCGCAGACCACCCGCAGCGGCCGGTCGAGCGAACAGCGCGCGGCGACGTCGGCGATGTAGCGCTCGGCGACGCCCTCGACACTGACCAGCGTGCCACCGGGGCGGGTCTGCCCCTCGCCCAACAGCACCAGCTCTTTCAATCGCCCGATTTCGTCGGGTCCGAAGGTCAGGGGCGGGGAGACGCCCATCTTGACTCCGGTCCAGCCATTCTCGTTGTGGCTGGCGGTGACCATCGCCACGCACGGCGCCTCCAGGTCGAACTGGGCGAAATAGGCGGTGGGCGACAGGGCCAGACCGATATCCAGCACCTCGCAGCCGGCCTGGATCAGGCCGAGGGTCAGCGCCTGTTTGACCGACACCGAATATGAGCGGAAGTCGTGCCCCACCACGATCCGCCGCTGGCCGCATTCCTGGACGTAGGCCCCGAGGCCCAGGCCCAGCGCCTGGATGCCTAGCAGATTGATCTCCGAACCCAGGATCCAGCGGGCGTCATATTCGCGAAAACCGGTGGCCTTGATGAACGGCGTGTTCTCGAAGGCGATGGTGCCCTGGATCAGGTCGGCGCGGGGTTTGGACAGCATAAGGTTTCTTTCCGAGCGCGCGGCGGCGCTCAATAAGGCTGTTGTTTCGCGAGGTCCGGCAGGCCTGGCGGCGCGGCGATCTTCGCGGGTGGGTGGCCGAACGGCGCGGGTGATTGCGTTCCCAGGCCCTGGGGCCAGACCAGGGAAAGGGCGACCATTCCGGCGATGATCAGTCCCAGAAGTGGAAAAAACAGCCGGTCGCGCATTGGTCGCCAGCTATAGCCGCGCCCGGCGCGGCGCGCCACCGCACTTGACGCATCGAGGCGGTGGCCCTAGCCCCCGAGCGTCTCCAATCAGGATCATCCATGTCCAGACTTGTGCTGCTTCGTCATGGCCAGAGCCGCTGGAACATCCAGAAGCGGTTCACCGGCTGGGTTGATGTCGACCTGACCGAAAAGGGCGAAGCCGAAGCGCTGGCCGCCGGCCGGCTGATCAAGGCCGAGGGCCTGGCAATCGACCGGGTGTTCGCCTCGGTGCTGACGCGCGCCATCCGCACCGCCGACCTGGCGCTGTGGACCGCCGATCAGCTGTGGGTTCCGATAGTCAAGGACTGGCGGCTGAACGAGCGTCACTACGGCGCCTTGACCGGTCGCGAGCACGGCCCGACCCAGGCAAAATACGGCGACGAACAGGTGCGGATATGGCGCCGTTCGTTCGACGTGCCGCCGCCACCCCAGGCGCCGGGCGGCGAATATGACTTCGCCGCCGACCGCCGCTATGCTGGGGTCACGCCTCCGGCCAGCGAGAGCCTGAAGACGACCCTGGAGCGGGTGCTGCCCTATTGGATCGCCGAGATCGAGCCTCGGCTCGCCGCCGGCGAGACACTGCTGGTGGCCGCGCACGGCAATTCACTGCGCTCGATCGTCAAACACCTGTTCGCGGTTTCGGACGCGAATATTCCCGGGATAGAAATCCCGACGGGCAATCCGCTGCTGATCGACCTCGACACCAAGCTAGCCCCGGTCACCGCGCGCTATCTGGACGCCGAAGCAGCCTCGCCGTTGCCTTCGATCGGCGGCTAAGAAAGAGGGGCGGAACGTCACCGCCCCGCCCCCTCCCAACACTCGGGCAGACAAAGAGGTTTAGGCGGCCTTGGTGTCCTCGATCAGGACCGAAGTACCGGCCGGCGCGCCGATTTCGATGCGGCGGGGCTTCAGGGCTTCGGGCAGTTCACGCTTCAGCGAGATCGCCAGCAGGCCGTTGGCGAGCTGGGCGTCCTGGACCACGACATAGTCGGCCAGTTGGAAGCGGCGGTCGAAGTTGCGCTCGGCCAAGCCGCGATGCAGGTAGCGCTTGGCCTCATCGTTGGCGACCTTGCGGCCCTGGACGGTCAGTAGGTTTTCCTTGACCTCGATATTGAGGTCGTCGGCCTTGAAACCCGCCACGGCGATTTCGATGCGATAGGCGTTCTCGCCCGTGCGCTCGATATTGTAGGGCGGGTAGCCGGTGGCGGCTTCGCTGCTGGCCGAATCCAGCAGGTCGGCAAGGCGGTCGAAGCCCACGACGGAGCGATAGAGAGGGGTAAGATCAACGGTTCTCATGGTCGGCATCCTTCTAGGATTGAAGCAAGGTTGCATTTTGGGGCGGGCCGTCACGAGCCAAATCCGGCCTCGCGGGTGACCCGGAAGGCCCGGAAATCCAGCGCCTTCCCCCCATAGATTGGAAGCGTGGAGGGGGGTGTCAAGACCCGGACGACAGACCTGGAAACACCCGGTCTGAACGATGTTCACTTGCCTCGGCGACGGCCTCGGGTTACGGCCCTCAACGCGCCAATACATGAGCGCCAACCTTTCAAGGAGACCATAAACCATGGCCACGCTCCAGGACCTGACCGATCGCATGAAGACCGCCGTGGGCGCCGACTCGGGCCTCGGCAAGACGCTGAAATTCAACCTGAAGTCCGATGGCGTGATCTACATCGACGGTGGCTCGGTCACCAACGAAGACAAGCCCGCCGACCTGACCATCACCATTTCCAAAGACGACCTGGTCGCCATGGGCGAAGGCAAGCTCGACGCCATGAGCGCCGTGATGGGCGGTAAGATGCAACTTTCCGACATGGGCCTGGCCATGGGCCTGCAGGGCAAGATGACCACCCTGTTCTCGAAGATGGCCTAGAGAGCCGGATTTGGCCGATCCCGCGCCGCTCATCGGGACGGCGTTGGCGCCGGTTCCCGACGGAGCGGCGGCCGAGTGGTTCAAGGGGGCGAACGGCGCGCGCCTGCGGGGCGCGCTGTTTTTCCCGACACGCCTGCCGCGCGGCTCGGTAATCGTCAGCCCCGGTCGCACCGAGGGAATCGAGAAATATTTCGAAGTGGCCGAGCGGCTGACGGCTCGCGGCTTTGTCGTGCTGGTCCATGACTGGCGCGGCCAAGGTCTGGCGGACCGGTTGCTGCACGACCGTCTGCTTGGTCACGCGGTTGGTCACGCGGACTTCCTCAGCGACTACAGGGCGTTGATCGGCATTTTCGAGGACCGCCTTCCCCAGCCATGGATAGCGTTGGGCCATTCGATGGGCGGGTGCCTGACGCTTCTGGCCATGGCGCGGGGCCAGGTGGGTATTTCCGCCGCCATTCTATCCGCGCCGATGCTGGGCCTGCGCACCGGTTCGGTTCCCCGGCCGGTGGCGCGTCTGCTGGCGTCGCTGTCCACGGCGCTGGGCCTGGGCGGACGGCCAACCCCCGGCCCGGCCCCCTCCGCCCCCGCGCCGTTCGAAACCAACATCCTCACCCACGACCGCGCCCGTTACGAGCGCAACGAGGCGCAGATTATCGCGCACCCGGATCTGAAGCTAGGCGGGCCGACCTGGGGCTGGCTGAAGTTCGCGTTTTCCGCCACCGAGATCCTGGCAAGGGGGGCCGGGGTTCCGACGCTGGCGACGCCGGTCACCGTGGTCGCCGCCGGCGATGACCTGCTGGTCGACAACGGCGCGCTTGAGGCGGTCACCAAGCGCCTGCGGCGAGGCCGCTATGTGGAAATCCCCGGCGCCTATCACGAAATCCTTCAGGAAACCGACGAGATCCAGGCGGTGTTTTGGCGCGAATTCGACGCCCTCGCCGATCAGGTCGCGCCCGACTGATCTAGGGTCTTTGGCGGTTGAGTCTTACCGCCAAGCTGGAGCCCCTATCCCCGGCTTTGCCGGGACTTCCCTCATGGGGGAAAGAGAGATGCCCTCTCCTCCCCCATGGGGGAGGGGGACCGCGAAGCGGTGGAGGGGGCTCCAGCTTGGCGACCCGGTTTAAGTTCATAGAAGCGGCAGCACCTCGTCCAAAAGCTTCGGATCGCCGACCAGAACGGCGGCGCCGCCCGACTGGCCCATCGGCTCGCCGCGCCAATCTGTCACCGAACCGCCGGCGCCTTCCAGAACGGGTATCGCCGCTTCGATGTCCCAGCTTTTCAGGCCCGCCTCGATCACCATGTCCACGGTCCCGGCGGCGACCATGGCGTAGGCGTAGGCGTCGCAGCCGAAACGCACCAGCCGCGCCGCCGCCCGCACCCGGCCCCAGGCCGCCAGTTCCGCCTCGTTGAAGGTGGCGGGGGGATCGGTGGTGACGACGATCGCGCGGTTCAGGGGCACGCCATTGCGTGTGACCAGGGGTCGGCTTGTCCCCCGGCTGAGCAGTCGCGACCCGCTCGCCTGGCCGATGAAGATCTCGCCGATGAACGGCTGGCCGATGGAGCCGAGTACCGGTCGGCCCCGATGCCTGAGGCCAATCAGGGTGGTCCAGACGGGCAGGCCGGCGATGAAGGCGCGGGTGCCGTCGATCGGGTCCAGCACCCAGACGAACTCGGCGTCGGGCCGGTCCTCGCCGTATTCCTCGCCGATCACGCCGTGGTCCGGCCAGTGCGTTTCGATCAGGGCGCGGATCGCCGCCTCGGCTCCGCGATCGGCGGCCGTCACCGGGTCGAAACCCGCGGAGCCACCCTTGTCCTCCAGCCCGTTCTCAACGCGAAACAGGGGCAGGATCACCTCGCCCGAGGCGCGGTTGAGCTCCACCAGAAAGGTGTCGAGGGCGTCGAGATTCGGCGGCTGGGTCATGGCCGGGACCCATAGCCCATGGCCCGCCCGACCGCCAAGGCGCGGCCCGTTGCGCGCGCCCGGGTCCTCGGCTTACTAGAGCCATGGCCAAGTCCAAGTCGCCGCTGATCCAGACCCTGGTTTGGCGATTCGAGGCCCTGGGTTTCGATCTGTTCACTGCCCTGGCCCGGAGCCTGCCGGTGGAGGCCTGGTCGAGTATTGGCGGGGCCCTGTTCCAGTGGCTCGGACCGCTGACCAGCGCCCACCGAACCGCCCGCCGAGGCCTAAATTTGGCCTACCCAGACAAGCCTGAATCCGAGATCGCCGAGATCCTTCGCGCTCAGTGGAACAACTTCGGGCGCTACATCGCCGAGTTCCCGGTCCTGGATCGACTGACGCCCGCCAGCGGCCGCGTGGATATGACCGACGCTTGGCGGCTGAAGGCGATCGCCGCCGCCGGGCGCCCGGTGGTGCTGATTTCAGGCCATCTGTCGAACATGGAGATCATGGCGGCCGTCATCGTCGAGGCGGGCATCGACTGCGAGGTCACCTATCGGGCCGCCAACAACCCCTATGTCGATGCCCGCATCAAGCGGAACCGCTTCGCCTATGGCGTTCGCCTGTTCGCGCCCAAGGGAGCCGAGGGCGCGCGGGACCTTCTGGAAGGCCTTAAGGCCGGCCGATCGATCGCGATGATGAACGACCAGCGCTATGACGGCGGCGCGCCCGGATTATTCTTCGGCCGCCCAGTGATGACCAATCCCGCCGCCGTTCGCCTGGCCCTGCGGTTCGGGACCGTGATCCAGCCGATGTCGATCCAGCGCCTTGGCGGCGTCCGGTTCAAGGTGATCGCTCATGAACCCATCGAGGTGGCCAATACCGGCGAACGCAACAGCGACATCGAGCGCGGCGTGGCCGCCGTCGACGCTTTCATCGAGGCCAGGGTGCGCGAACGGCCGGGCGAATGGTGGTGGTTGCACAAGCGTTGGCCACGCGAGGACTATCTTTAAGGGTTTAGCTGTTTCCAGCGCGCCAGGGCCTCGGCGGGGCCGGCGTAGGCTTCCTGGAGAACGGGATTCCAGTAGCGCAGGTCGTCGAGGATAATCTTACGGCCCGAAACCGCGCAGATCACGTGGCGGCCCGGCCGGAGCACGGTCATCTCACCGTCGCCATAGCGGACCACGGCCAGATCGCCGGCCGCTCCCAGATGCTTGTCATAAGCGTTCATTGCCGCGTCTTTAGCCCGAAAGCGCGACTCAGAACAGGCTTCCCTGTTCGGCCCCGGGCGCTCGGTTTTGGGATGGGACCTTGCGTGGCGGCGAGGGTGGCGGAGCCGCGCCGTCGATCACCGCCGCGCGGTCGCCATCATGGAAGATCAGCTTGACCGCATCCTGGTTGTGGAGCGCGCCGGCCGACCGCACCAGATGTCCGCCCGCGTCCTCCACCCGCGCGAAGCCCCGGCTCAGGGGGCCATCGGGGTTGAGCGACAGGCGCAGTTTCTCGAGGTTGGTCAGGCGGTCGCTGGCCTGGTCCAGAGCGCGCCGCGCCAGGGTCGGAAGCCGGCCGGCGAGCGCGTCGAGGGTTCGGGCCTTGACCTCGATACTGCCGGTCAGAAGGCGCGGCCTCAGCGACGCGGACTTGGCGGTCAGGTCCTGGCGGTGGGCGGCGACATTGGCGGTAAGCGCGGCGCCCAGCCGGCCCGAAGCCAGGTCGAGGCGCTGGGTGGCGATGGCCAGCAGGTCCTGCAACCGCGGCAGGCGCCCGGCGGCGGCGGCCAGGCGCGCGGTGCCCAGATCGACCATCCGCGCGCCAGCCTGGATCATCCGCCGCTCATAGTCCGCGAGAGTGGCGGCGAGATCGGCGAACACCGGCGTGACGATCTCCGCCGCGGCGGTGGGCGTCGGCGCGCGCCGGTCGGAAACGAAGTCGATCAGGGTGGTGTCGGTCTCATGGCCGACCGCCGAGACGATCGGGATCGGGCTGGCGGCGACGGCGCGGGCCAGAGCCTCGTCGTTGAACGGCCACAGATCCTCCACCGAGCCCCCGCCACGGGCGACGATGATCAGATCAGGTCTGGGAATGGGGCCATCGGCGGGCAGTGCGCCGAAGCCTTCGACCGCCGCGCGCACCTGGGCGGCGGCCTGATCGCCCTGGACCACCACCGGCCAGACCACGACGCGGCACGGCCATCGGGCGGCAATCCGGTGCAGGATGTCGCGGATCACCGCTCCGGTAGGGCTGGTGATCACGCCGATCACCGCCGGGAGGGTGGGCAGGGCGCGCTTGCGCGCGGCCTCGAACAGGCCCTCGGCCGCGAGCTTCGCCTTGAGCCGTTCAAGCTGGGCCAGCAGGGCGCCGATTCCCGCCGGCTCCATGGTCTCGATGGTGATCTGATATTGCGAACGGCCAGGATAGGTGGTGACCTTGCCGGTGACGATTACCTCCAGGCCGGTCTGGGGCCTGACGCCCAGGCCGCGCACCGAGCCCTTCCAGATCACCCCGGAGATCGAGGCGCGCTCGTCTTTCAGGTCCAGATAGACATGGCCGTTGCCGTGGAAGGTTACCTTGGAAAGCTCGCCGCGCAGGCGCACAAAACCATAGGCGTCTTCGATCGTGCGCTTCAGCGCGAAGGCAAGATCGGAGACGCTATAGGTCTGGGCGTTGGAGTCCTCGGTCATGACCCGACTGTAGACCGAATCTGATCCAGACGATCGAAATCGCCCTGATCAGTCCCGCCGAATCCAGCGTCTAGACGTAGCGGCGCAGAGAACGGGCCAGCTCGGTCGATCCGGCCTTCTTCTTGGTCTGATGCGGCTGATAGGCGACCCGGGCGTGCTCGGCGCAATAGGGACCATCCTCGGAGGAGCGCCGGCCACAGAACGTGAACTCGTCGCTTGACGGATCGCCGATCGGCCATTTGCACATCCGGGCGCCAAGCGTCAGCACCGTCGCGGAGCCACGTTCGGGCAGGGTGATCGCCTGGGTCTGGGGCTGGACCTCGGGGACTGGCGCGGGTTCGGGCGGAGCGACGGCCTGCACGACGACCGGCTCGGGAGCCGGCGCGGCGCGGCGGGCGACCGGAATGACCGTGGCCGGCGCTCGAGCGGGGCGAGGGGCCTTGAACACCGTGCCGGCCGGCTGGGACGGCGCCGCGCGGCCGGACAGGCCCAGGCGATGCACCTTGCCGATCACCGCATTGCGGGTCACGCCACCCAGATGCTTGGCGATCTGGCTGGCGGAGAGCCCGTCGAGCCATAATTTCTTCAGCGTTTCCACGCGCTCGTCAGTCCAGCCCATGCTGAAAAATCCTCCGCATCCGTTGACGCCATCGCCGCCCGGTCGAAGGATCGGGCTGACCTAGATGTAGTGTCCGGCCAGACGTTTAAAACGCGATGACCACAACATATCGTAAACCTGTAAGCGCGGGACACAATAGGCGCCATGTGATCCATCCACAGAGATCAACATCTTGTGGCTCCGGCGGGCGCCTTGCGCCGCCGCCGCCCGGGGCGCAAATGAGAGGCATGAAAGACATGCCAGACATGGTGGCCTCGCCGCCCATGCCGCGCGAATATCACGGGGCCAACTGGGAGGGACTGCGCACCCTCTATCTGCGCGAGGTGCGCCGATTCTGGAAGGTCGGCACCCAGACGCTGCTGGCCCCGGTGGTCACGGCTCTGCTCTATATGCTGGTGTTCGTGGTGGCCGTTAAGGGCGCCGCGCCGCCGATGGAGGGCGTGGCCTTCGCCACCTTCGTGGCGCCGGGCCTGATCATGATGCAGATCCTGACTAACGCCTTCTCCAATTCATCGTCCAGCCTGCTGCAGGCCAAGATGAACGGGCTGATCGGCGATTTCATCACCCCGCCGCTTTCGCCGATCGAGCAGGTAGCGGGTTTCACCCTCGGCGCCGCGACGCGGGGCATCGCTGTCGGCGCGGTGGCCGGGCTGGCGGTGCTGCCATTCGCCCACCTCAGCGTCGCTCACCTCTGGGCGATCGTGTATTTCGGCGTCGGAGCCTCGCTGATCATGGGCATGCTAGGCTTGATGGCGGCTATCTGGTCGGTGAAGTTCGATCACATTGCCGCGGTGGGCAATTTCATCATCATGCCGATGACCTTTCTCTCGGGCACCTTCTATGTGGTCGCCCGCCTGCCCGAGCCATTTCGCGGCGCCTCGCACTTCAACCCGTTTTTCTATCTGATCTCCGGCTTCCGCTATGGCTTCATCGGCCATTCGGATGGATCGCTGGTGATCGGCGTGGTTTCTACGGCGGTGTTGTGCGTCGCCCTGGCGGCGGTGTGTTTCTGGATGTTCGCAACCGGTTACAAGCTCAAGACCTGACGGGCGGCTCGGCTGGAGCGTAGCGGATATAGAGCGCGGTCCCTTCGCGACGCGCCCTTTGCAACTATTCCCTACCGCTTGGGTTTCTGCCATAGTCGGTCATGCCTACCGTCCTGCGTATCGGCGGCCTGCGGGTCGTGATCTGGCCGAACGACCATCGACCGGCTCACATTCATGTAAAGGGCGCGGACGGGGAGGCGGTGTTCAACCTGCATTGCCCCGGTGGCCCGCCGGTGTTGCGTGAGAGTTACGGGTTCAGGCTGGCCGAACTGAACCGGATTGAGGATGCGCTGGCGGCGGCGATCACCGCCCTTTGTGCGGAGTGGAGGACGATACATGGCGATCACTGAGCACGAGCTGGAGCAGGCGGAACAGCGTATGGCGGCGGTGCGCGAGGCCTGCCATGCCGTGTCGGCGCGCTATGACCGTCGCCGATCGCGCGTCGTTGTCGCCCTCAACACTGGGGTCGAGCTGGCCTTCCCGACGCGGCTTGCCGAAGGGCTGGCGGACGCCTCGCCCGACAATCTGGCCGATATCGAAATCAGCCCGGCCGGCCTCGGCCTGCACTGGCCCCGCCTGGATGCTGATCTCTATGTGCCGGCGCTGCTGCAAGGCGTATTCGGCTCGAAAGGCTGGATGGCGCGCCAACTCGGCGCGGAAGGCGGTCGCTCGCGCACCCTCGCCAAGGTCGCGGCCTCGCGCGAGAATGGCCGGAAGGGTGGACGGCCAAGGAAGGTCGCTACCGCATAGAAAAACGAAGTCTAGAGACTGTCACTGGAAAGACGTTTTCTACGTTGATCGAAAAGCAGATCGCTCAACTCCTAGATGACAAAGACCTGACGGAGATACGCCATGGCGACGAAAAGCAAGTTTAAGAGCGACGTGTCCGAGGCGATTCACTCGTCCGCGGCGGCGCTTTACAAGGTAGGGGCGATCGACAAAACGACCATGCTGGACTTCGACGCCCGGCATTTGGCGCCGGGTGAAATAGCGCCCGGTGAAATCAAGCAGCTCCGTGAAGCCAACAATGTCAGCCGGCGCGTGTTCGCCCGCTACCTCAACACGAACGAAAGCACGGTTGAGTTGAGAGGTCGTGTCCCGAGAGGTGGTGTAGGTTCTGGCGGTAGCGGAGCTGCTCGCGGAGCGCGCCTATCCCCATGGCGCTGTAGCGAGCGAGCGGCGTAGCGGCGGTCATCAACGATCTTCGGTAGGTTTGGGTTGCTGACTTCA
>JANYFU010000622.1 GCA_025359665.1 Caulobacteraceae bacterium | reverse complement strand
TAGGTCCAGCCATGGTATTTGCAGGTCAGCCGGGAGCGCCGGCCCGAAGGTTCGGTGACCAGCGCCGCGCCTCGGTGGCTGCAGGTGTTGTAGAAAGCATTGATCGCCCCCGACCGCGAATGGATGATCACCACCGGCTGGCCGGCGGTTTCCCAGAGCTTGAAATCACCAGGATTGGCGATCTCGTCGATGTGACCGGCCAGAAGCCATGACTTGCGCCACAGATGGGCCTGCTCGAGGGCGTGAAAGCGTGGATCGGTATAACGACCGCCTGGCAAATCGGGCAGCGAAGGGAACTCCTCCGGCGGCGCGGTGCGCGCGGCCTCATATTCCATCAGGCCCCGGAGGGTGGCGATTTCACTGGGGTTCATGACTTGCTCTCTCAGCCCCCGATGGTGCGGTCGGTCGGCCAGTACGGTCGCCGCAGCTCGCGCTTGTTGACCTTGCCCATGGCGTTGCGCCCCAGGCTGTCGACCACTTCGTAGGATCGCGGGCATTTGAAGCCCGCCAGACGTTCCCGGGCGAAGGCGTCCAGCGCCTCCCGCGCCGGCGGTTTGGACGGGTCACGGGCCATGATCAGAGCCTTGACCTCCTCGCCCATGGCAAGGTTCGGGACGCCGATCACCGCGACATCGACGACGTCCGGGTGCTGGATCAGCGCCTGCTCCGCCTCGGCGGGATAGATGTTAACCCCACCGCTGACGATCATGTCGCTGACCCGGTCGGTGATGAAGACATAACCGTCCTCGTCGACATAGCCGACCTCGCCCAGGGTGAAGACACCCGGCCGCAGGTGCGCCGCGGCGGTCTTTACCGGGTCGTTGTGATAGATGATCCCCCGGCCGGTAGTGTCGCGGAAATACAGTTGGCCGACGCCACCCTGGGGCAGTTCCTGGCCATCCTCGCCGATCACCAGCAACTCGAAGGGCGGAAGGGTCTTGCCCACCGAGCCTGGCTTGAGCAGCCACTCCTCGGAGGTGATCAGATTGGTGGTGCCGGATTCGGTGCCGCCATAGGCCTCCATCAGCACCGGGCCGAACCAGTCGATCATGGCCCGCTTGACGTCTTGGGGGCAGGCCGCGCCGGTGTGGGGAACGGCCATCAGGCTGGAGACGTCGTACCTGGCGCGGACGTCCGCCGGCAGGGCCAAGAGCCGCTGGAAATGGGTCGGCACCATCAGGACGCTAGTGATCCGATGGCGTTCGATGGTGGCGAGAACGGTCTCCGGATCAAACCGCTTCAAGGTCACCAGGGGCTTGCCCCCGCCCAGCTGCCGCGTCGATCCCAGGGGGCCGGTGTGGTAGAGCGGCCCCACGGCGAGGCCGGGACCCGGGGCGGCTACGGCGACCTGATCGCGCAAGGCCTGGAAAAACCCGGCGACGGTGTCGGCGGCGGGAAACATGGTGGGTGGGGTCACTGCCCCTTTCGGCCGGCCCGTGGTGCCCGAGGTATAGTGCAGATACGGGCGCGGCGGCTGATGCGACGGCGGCTCTACGTCGGGGCCGGCGCCGACGAAGTCCAGCCACGGCGTCACGCCGGCGGTGTTCGTTCGCCACCCGATAATCCTGCCAACCCCAGCCATGGCCGCGGCGGCCACGCCCGTCTCGGCCGTCTCAGGTCCCACGAACAGCAGCCCCGCGCCCGCGTCGGCGAGAATGTAGGCCACTTCCTCGGCCGTGAGGTGGAAGTTGATCGGGATCGAAGAGACGCCCGCGTGGAGTCCGACCAGATAGGCCAGGACCGTCTCGGCGCTGTTGTTGGCGAACACGCCTATCCGCTGTTCGGGTCCGAGGCCCAGGGACAACAGGGCGTTGGTGGCGCGGTTCAGGAGAGTATCCAGGCGCGCCCAGGTGATCTCGCCCTGCTCGTCGGCCAGGGCCATGCCGTCAGGGTTGGATCCCGCCGGTGCGGCGGCCGCCAACGACATCTATCCTGCCCAGCTCGCGGCGATCATAAAGTCTCCCTTGCTTGTTTTCAGCGAGAGTGATGCTTTTCGATCGGCTTGGCAATCGCGGAATCGATGGAGATAGCCGGATGGTCCGGCGCGGCTGGTTAGCTCGCGACTTCCGCATCCATTTTTGTGGCGGGATCGTCGGCGTCCTTTGGAAAGGCTAGCGCGCCGGAATAGAGCAAACCTACCATGTCGCGCAGGAAGGCGCGCAGGCGAGACACCCGGCCTGGCGCGTCCCAGGCGTCATGGTTCAACGCGAGACCTTCCAGCACCGCCTCCACCAGGTCGCTGGCGCGCGCCAGCCGTTCCGAGGCGCCCGCCCATTCGGGAAACACCCGCACGCCCTCCTCTCGCCAGAGTACGGAAAATCGGCGGGCCTGAGGAATGAAACTCTCCCGCACCTCAGGGTCGGTGCGCGCGGCGATATTGAGTTCCAGATAGGCCTTGTGCTCGCGGGTGAAGAAGCTTTGCCAGAGAATTTCCAGGCCGGCGAATTCCTGCACCCGCTGCATCTCACTGATGTTCCGCACGCCGTCGCGCAGCATTTCCATGCGCTTGTAGAAGCAGAAAGCGATGATCGCCTCGATC
>JANYFU010000615.1 GCA_025359665.1 Caulobacteraceae bacterium | reverse complement strand
GGCCTCGCGCGACCGGTCGGCCGCGACGCCATGGCTTCGTCGACTTGACGGGGACAATTCTCGGTTCAGTAATTTCAGATACATTATTTTAACAACGGCGCCGTTTCTCCCGCCCGGGATCGCTAATTCGCTTCCACTATCGACCTGACCCGCGACGCTAGCTTGTCCATTGGGAAGGGCTTGCTCATGACGTGCATCCCGGGTTCGAGCCGCCCGTTCGTAATCGCCGCGTTTTCGGCATAGCCGGTGATGAAAAGTATCTTCAGGTTCGGACGTTTTGTCCGTGCGATGTCGGCCATCTGCTTGCCATTCATCCCGCCTGGCAGGCCCACGTCAGTAATCAACAGGTCAATCTGCGCGTCGGACTGGAGAACCTTAAGGCCCGAAGCGGCGTCACCCGCCTCGATCGCCTGGTAGCCCAACTCGCCAAGCACTTCGGCGACCAGCATGCGCACCGTCGGTTCGTCGTCCACGACGAGCACCGTCTCGCCACCGCCAGCACGGGGCAGCGGCCTGAGCGCGTGGGTCTCAGCCTCGCCTTCCGCATCGCCATGATGCCTCGGCAGGTATATTTTCGCGGTCGTTCCTTGGTCGACCTCCGAGTAGAGGCGCACCTGGCCGCGTGACTGTTTCGCGAAGCCGTAGATCATCGACAGCCCTAGGCCAGTGCCCTTGCCGATAGGCTTGGTGGTGTAGAAGGGATCGAAGGCTCGCGAGATAACCTCCGGCGGCATTCCACATCCATTGTCCGAAACGCAGACAGCGACATATTGGCCGGCCTCCATGTCACGCTCCCGCGAAGTCGTCTCATCAACCCAGGTGTTAGCGGTCTCGACGGTGATGCGACCGCCGTCGGGCATCGCATCGCGCGCGTTGATGCAAAGGTTCAGAATCGCGCTCTCGAGTTGATTGGGATCGCACATGCACGGCCATAGGCCGGCGGCCAGGACGGTATCGATCTGAACCGAAGGACCGACGGTGCGACGGACCAGGTCATCCATGCCCGAGACAAGCTTGTTGGCGTCGACAGCCTTGGGCTCAAGGGTCTGCTGCCGCGAGAACGCCAGAAGGCGGTGGGTAAGCGATGCCGCCCGGTTGGCGGCGCCCCGGGCGGCCGTGATATACCGCTCCAGTTCGTTGACCCGACCCTGAGCCAGACGGCTGCCCATCAGGTCCAGGCTGCCCGTGATGCCGGTGAGAAGATTATTGAAATCGTGGGCCAGGCCCCCCGTCAGCTGGCCCACCGCTTCCATCTTCTGGGCCTGGAACAGCGCCTGCTGAGAACGCTCGAGCGCAAGCTCGGCCTCGCGCCGCTCGGTCAGGTCACGCGTGACTTTCGCGAACCCGATCAGCTCACCGGCATCGTCCCGGATGGGATCAATGACCACGCTGGCCCAGAAGCGGCTCCCATCCTTGCGGCGCCGCCAACCTTCGGCGGTGAACCGGCCATGGTCGACCGCGGTCTCCAGAGCCTTCCAGGGTACGCGGTCCGCCACGTCCTCAGGGGTGTAGAACTTCGAGAAATGCTGGCCGACGATCTCGTCGGCCGTGTAGCCCTTGATCAACTGGGCGCCGGGGTTCCAATTCGAAACGATCCCCTCCGGGTCCAGCATAAAGATGGCGTAGTCCGTGACGCCTTGAACAAGGATGCGGAACCGCCGCTCGACCTCCAGCGACGCCAGCATGGCCTGACGCTGCTCGGTGATGTCGCGAGTGATTTTGGCGAAGCCGATCAACTCACCGTCGACGCGGATCGCGTCGATGACCACCATCGCCCAAAAGCGGCTCCCGTCCTTGCGGACCCGCCAACCCTCCGCGGCGAACCGGCCTTCATCGGTCGCGGCCCGCAAGGCTTGGCGAGGTATGCCCGCATCAATGTCGTCGGGCGTGTAGAAGCGGGAAAAGTGCTCACCGATGATTTCCGCCTGAGTGTAACCTTTGATCCGCTCGGCGCCCGCGTTCCAGCTCGCCACGTGGCCCGCGACATCCATCATGTAGATCGCGTAATCGACAACGGAGCGGACGAGGTGTTCATAAGCCCCCGGGTCCATTTCGCCGTGCGGTTCGATCTTTTTGGGCAAGTCAGCCAATCTCTGAACGCGCTCGCCGCAACTTCGTAACGGGTGGGACGGCGCCCCGAAAGGCCAACGCCCGGCGACAGCTATGGTTGCCGACGTCAGTCGTCCGCATTTCGCTATCCTCCGGCCGAGTTCGTGAGACGGATGATGCGCGCGGCCACGTCGGGCCGATCCTTTCCCAGGGCGGGTGTCAACTCAACACCCGTCATGCCGGGCAGGAGGTGGCCCGTGAACACCAGGTCCGAACCGGCCTCAGCCAACAACGCCTCTCCCTCATGGGATGCTCATACGACGCCATGCGGCTTGGGAGTCCGCGATGGGAAGCTCGCGCGGGTAACTGAAACGCTCAGGCCAGGCTCGGCGTCCCGCACCTCCATGCGCGCCTCCAGCTGTTTGACCAGCGCGGCCACGATAACCGTGCCCAACCCGGCCTTGACAGTCGGGCCGCCATATTCCTTGCCCACACCGTTGTCGGAGATCAGAAGCCGCCAGTCCGCGCCGTCGCTCTCGTAGGTGACCTGGACAACCGCCCGCGGCTTTCCGGCCGGGAATGCGTATTTGAGCGAGTTGATCACCAACTCGGTGACGATCAGGCCGATGCTCACGACCTGGGCCGAGCCGAGTTTGCCATTGTCGGCCACCACCTTGAGCTTGATCGGCTGTTCCTCGCCGATCATCGACGCCGCAAGGCTGTCGCACAACTTGAACAGGTACGAGCCCACCTCGATCTGGTCGATCCCGTCAGCCACGTGCAGGTGCGACTGGACGGCCGCAACCGACATCACCCGCTGATGGGCGTCGCGCAGATGACCGCGGGTTTCCTCGGAACTGACGGCGCGGGCCTTCAACAGGAGGATGCTGGCGATGATCTGCAGGCTGTTGGCGACGCGGTGCTCCATCTCCTGCAACAGCACCTTTTGCTGCCGCAACAGATCCTCGGTGCGGGCGAGGAGCTGGTCTTTCTCGCGTTCGATGGCGCGCCGCTCGGTGACATCGGTAAAGGCGAGCAGGATGGTCATCACCGGGCTGCTCTCGTCGAGCACCTTGCGCGCGTTCAGCAGCATGATGCGCCGGCCCAGTCCCGGGAAGTCGTGGTCGACCTGGAAGTCATCCATGGCCACCTTCTCGGGGATGATCGTCTCCAGCAGGACCCGTAACGCCGGGATGTCCCACTGACCGTCGCCTAGGTCGTAGAGCAGGCAACCCTGCGTCTGCTTTGGATGGACCTTGAAGGTGTCGTAGAATGACCGGCTGGCCGCCAGCACCCGCAACTCGTCGTCGAGCACCAGGAACGGCTCGTGGATGGTGTCGACGATGGCGTGGGCCAGCCCCTGGGTGTCGCCAATGGCGAGCAATGGATTTTTCATGGTCGGGGCCGAGGCCCCCGTCTTCCTGGCGCATGGCGCCCGCGACCGGCACATATCAATGCCCTGCCGCACCTTACGCCATTAGCGGGTCTAAAGGCGCGGGAAACGTCCGCGCATCACAGTTCGTCCGCGGGGAAGCCCGTTACGCGGCAAGTCGATCCCTGCGCAGCCGCAGCGTGGCGACCAGCCCAGCGCACTGCCAGTCGTAGGAAATTTCTCCTCCGAGCTGATCGGAGAAGCTCCGTGCAAGGAGCTTGCTGCCGAAGCCGCTCAGCGCCGGCGGCTGATGAATCTCGGGTCCTCCTGTCTCCGCCCAGACCAGTGTCAGCGACTGCTCGTCGGAACTGCTGGAGATATCCAGCGTGCCAGCCGCGGACGACAGGGCGCCATGCTTCAATGAGTTGGTGGCCAGTTCATGCACCACCAGCGCCAGGGTCTGCGCCGTCCGTTCGCCCAGGCCCATGCGGGGCACCGCCACCCGGATACGGCCGGCGAACGCCTGATCGTCGTCGTAAGGCGCCAGCAACACCGAGAACACGTCCCCCAGTAGCGCCGCCTTGCCTTCGTGGCCCGGGAGCGGCCGAACCAGGTCGTGGGCCCGTCCGAGCGCCGTGAGCCGTCCGATCAGCTCGGCGGACATCTCCGCCGAATTGGTCGTCCCCCGGGACGTGATGTGGGTCAGGCTGGTGGCGATCATCAGCAGGTTCTTCACCCGATGGCTCATCTCGCCCGCGAGTAGCTCGTGACCTTCCTCCGCCTGCTTTCGGCCCGTCACGTCGAGGAAGATGCCGAACATGACGCGGTCCACGATCCCAGCGTCCGCGCCTTGACCACGCGCGGAAATCCAGCGGACCTCGTGGCCCAACGCGATCCGGAAGTCGATTTCGTAGCGGCCGGCCACCGAACGGGTGGCGAGAAAGGCGGCTCTTACGCGGTCACGATCGGCCGGGTGGATGTGCGCCGAGAGGGTCTCGAACTCGACGTCCTGGGCCCACGGCAACCCCCACATATCGAAGGATCGCTCGTCCATCATAAAGCGGTTGTTGTCGACGTTCCACGACCAGAGCGCCACGCAAGCAGCCTCAACCGCCAGCCTCAGATGCTGCGCACTCCATTCGAGCGGCCGGGCTTGATCAGGCAATCGGAAATCCTCGACCGGCGAAGTCGCCGACACGGAAACACTAAGCGCCGAGGCGTACGGGCGCGCAAGAACGACCATCCACATGCGATTGGGCGAGGGTGCGTCGGTTGTTGAACCAGTCGACCCATACGAGGGTGGTCAACTCGACGGCTTCGAACAACCTTCAGGGCACGCGTCGATGAATGACCTCGGCCTTGCAAAGGCCGTTGATGGTTTCGGCCAAGGCGTTGTCGTCGCTGTCGCCGACGCTGCTAGGCCAGGATCTGAAGGCCGTGCTTCTGGACGATGGAAAGCAGCTTGAGCGCTGCGCCACTCGGCTTTTTGGCGCCGGTCTCCCACTTCTCGATCGTGCTTTCGCTAGTGTTGAGGTAGCGGGCGAACACCGGCTGACTGACC
>JANYFU010000614.1 GCA_025359665.1 Caulobacteraceae bacterium | reverse complement strand
TTCCGTGTCGTCGATCAGCGCCTTGCGCGCCGCCTTGGCGAACCAGGCGGTCTTGAAGGTCCGCGCGGTTCGCTCAGCATCGGTCATCACCAATATAAATAGCACCTAGTGCTATTTATCGCAAGATGATGGGAACGTCCTCAATGGGACCGCGCTCTATCTCCGCTGCGCTCCGACCGAGCCGCCGGTAGCGTCTCTTCCATGCCGGGCGAGGATCTCCGTCTAGCAGGGGAAGGGGCGCGCTCCCCCATTCTCCCCCGCAACGGCAGTCGGCCGGGCCGTGCGTTCTGCTTCCCAAATACCTGGATAATTATATGTCGGAGGAAAGCCCGGTCTGGTGATCGACATGTTCATTGACGAACTGGACCGGAGCGGAAAGCGCGCCGCTACCTATGACCCTGACGCACCGTGCGGCCTGTGGCATTGAAGCCTGGACGCGACATGGTCTCAGGCGTTGGAAACAAGGGTCGGCCCATGACAACCCAGGTGACGGTGGCCGCCAACGGCCGAATGAGCCTTCCGGCCGATATGCGCAAACGCCTCGGCCTTTCGGGCGGCGGGGCCCTGGTGGTCGAGGAACTGCCGGACGGCGTTGTCCTGAGGACGCTCGCCCAGTCGATCGCCAAGGCCCAGGCGCTGGCCAGGCGCTATACCGGCGACAAGCCCGAGAGCTCCGTCGACGCCTTTTTGAACAACCGACGCACCGACAGCGGTGAGTGACGGGGTCGTCCTCGACGCTTCGGCCCTGCTCGCCCTGCTGAAGGACGAGCCCGGCGCCGGTCAGGTCGCCGGAGTGATGGCCGCGTCGCGCATCAGCGCCGTCAATCTCGCGGAGGTTATCAGCCACTTCATCCACGCCGGGATGCCGGCGTCGGAGGTCGACGCGATGCTAAGCTCCCTGCCGATGACCTTGATCGACGCAGACGCCGACCTGGCGGCGTCGGCCGGTCTGTCGCCTGGCGACCGTTACGTTCTATGAGTCAGAGCCGTGCCCAGTTCACCATGTGATACGACCACTACGAGGCGGCGCCGCTGCCCCGACCAACTCCGCCAGATGACCGCTATCTCTCAGATGTCGGCATGCGCGCTTAGGGTCTGTTTTGAAATTCATGGATGAGCGGTTCTTCGGAGCATGTTGCCGCCAATGGCGACGAGGATCACGGCCTGGGAGACATCGATCCGGCGCTCGTAGTCTCGGACCAACCGTCGCCATCGGATCATCCAGCCGAAGGTGCGCTCCACGACCCATCGGCGTGGCAAGACCTTGAAGCCTTGCTGATCGTCACAGCGCCGGATGATCTCGATGACGAAGTCCAGGTATGTGGCCTTGTCCATCAGCTTGAGGCGGTCGTAGGCGGCGTCGGCGAACAGATGCCTCACCCACACGTCGGGCTACGGGCATCATCAGCACATCGTCACCAAGCTTCATCACCTCTCCAACCCCTCAAGGTCGGTCAGACTCGGCGATGACTGCGCGGCAGGAAAGGTGGAAGCGGAACGACGCTTACGCTTCGCCGTCACAGACGCATCGACCATCGCCAATCTCGTCACGGCCACCGCATAGCGCACGGGATTCCGCCCAGGTATGCGCGCTTCGGCGGAACTCATTGAAAAATATGTGCTCTATTAGTGTCACTTTTGGCGCCCAGATTGCGGAAAGGTTTGAAGTGAAAGACTTAGCCGCCGTTTTGGCGGGTCGGGCGCCCTTCGAATTCGCTCAGCTTAGCGGCAAGGTCCACCTTCCGGAACGGCTTGACGAGCCTGGAGAGGTCGGGTGCGACGCCGTCGACATCCGCATAGCCCGAGACAATCAGCACTCGCACATTGGCCCGCCGTCCGCATACTTCGCGGGCGAGCTCGGTCCCCGTCATGCCCGACATCAAGTGATCCGTCACCAGCACGTCGAGATGCTGCCCGCTGCCGACGAGCCGCATTGCCTCCTCGGCCGAGCCCGCCTCTACGACCACATAGCCAAGCTCGGTAAGCATGTCGGCGGTGCTGGCGCGCACCAGCTCTTCGTCGTCGACGAGCAGCACGGTGCCCGCTGCGGGGCGCGCTTCGATGTCCTCGGCCAGTTCCGGCGGCGATGCGGCTTCGTCCGTCGCCGGCAACCAGACTTCGACGTTGGTCCCTAGGCCGGGCTGGCTCTGGATCGTCAGCGCGCCGCCGAGCTGGGAGGCGAGGCCATGCACCATGCTGAGCCCCAGGCCCGTACCGCGTCCGACACCCTTGGTTGAGAAGAACGGCTCTATCGCGCGCGCGACCGTCGCCGCGTCCATGCCGGCGCCGGTATCGGCAACCGATAGGCGCAGATAGCGACCGGGCCGCAACTGTGACCGGTGACCGGCGCTGACCGCCTCGCCTTCGGCAGAAATCCGGAGCATACCGCCGCCCGTCATGGCGTCGCGTGCGTTTACGGCGAGATTGAGGATCGCCATTTCGATTTGGTTGGGATCGGCGACCGCCGCAGGCAGATCGTTGGCGACGTCCACCACCACTTTCACCTGGGGTCCCGACGTGCTGGCGACAAGATCGGCCATGCCCGAGACGAGCGCGCCAATGTCGACTGCTCGCGGTTGGAGGGGTTGACGTCTTGCAAACGCGAGCAGGCGCTGGACAAGGACCCGCGCGCGTTCGGCCGACTGAAGCGCGCCGCCGATCAGCCGTTGCTCACGCTCGCCACCAACGTTCTTCCGCTGTAGCAGGTCGAGCGCGCCGACGATGGGGGTCAGAAGGTTGTTGAAGTCGTGGCTTACACCGCCGGTAAGCTGTCCCATCGCCTCAAGCTTCTGGCTTTGACGCAACGCCTCTTCAGCTTCCTTCAGCCGTGCCTGCTCGTGCAAGCGATCGGTCACGTCGTAGACAAACTGGTAGGCCCCGATCCGCTTGCCGTACGGGTCGCGCAGGCTGTTGAACTTCATCTCGTAGAAGCGCTGGTCGCGACCTTCGTCGCCAAACTCCTGCACCTCGGTGAACTCTTCACCCTCAAGAGCCCGTGCCCAGACCGCGCGGACAGCCCCCTGCTGCTCAGGCCGTGCAGCCAGCATGTCGAGCATGCTGTCGCCAACCCTTGGTCGCGAGCCAAAGATGCGTTCGAACTCGTTGACGGCCGCCTTGTTGATGGCTAGCCAGCGGAAATTCAGGTCGGCGACCTGGACGAAAGCATCGGTGTTGTCGATCAACTCGGCGATCAACCTGTTTTCCGCGACAGCGTCCGCCACTCGCTGTTCCAGCGTCGCGTTCAGCGTTCGATAGCGCGCCTCGCTCTCGCGGAGACTGTGTTCAGCCTGCTTCTGTTCAATCAGATCAGCCGCTTGGCGGGCGAGCAAATCGAGGAAACGCAGCTGATCCGGGCTCGACCGATGACCCGACGCCCGCCAGTGAGTGTTGATCATGCCGATCGGCGAGCCATCGCGTGAAAGCAGCGGCGTCGCCTGCGCCGAGCGATAGCCCGCCTCAACGTGCATCCGGCAGGCTTCGTCGGTTTCGTTCTCGTCGAAATCGACGAAGGTACGCTGGCCGGTCTTGAGGGCGATCCCGCATGCCGTGCTGCCGCCGGCGTCGACCCGGTGAAAGTGGTCGGTCATTTCGCGCGGCATGCCTTTTGTCACGAGCAGCACGAGCGATCTGGTTTTCGGGTCGTAGACCTGGACGGTCCCGCCATCGGACTCCGTGATGGCCATCGCGGCGGACAGGATCTCGCCGTGGATCTCCGACCCGCCTTCCTCCATGACCAGCCGCGCCGCGAGATCGCGCAGCATGGTTGTTTGCCTGAGCTCGACCTCGAGGCGGGCTTCGTTGGCCTTGCGACTGGTGATGTCGCTGATCACAATGACGCTTCCAGTTATCTGGCCGGCGGCGTCAAACGTTGGTGTAGCGGCGACATTGGTCCAGACAGACTGGCCGTCATCGTCGGTGTAGAGTACTTCCTGGCCTGGAACGACGCGTTCGCCGCGCGACGCCCGTGCGCCCGGATAATCCTGCGGGGCGATCACCCGTCCGTCATCGCCCCATGCCTGCCAACGACGGCCGCGATCCGGGTCGCGGGACGGGATGACCCCATTGGGCAGATAGCGGCGGTACTCGCCGTTGGCGATGACCACCTTGCCCGCCAGATCGATAACCGCGATCCCGGCCGGCACGCTCCGGAACGCGGCAGCCAGGCGCGATTCACTCTCGCGCAGCGCGGCCTCGGCGCGGTATTGCTCCGTCACATCGTTGGCGTTGTGGATGATGGCATCCACCTCACCGTTATCGTCGAGCACCGGCGAGTTGACCGGGCTCCACCACCGCGCCTCAAAAGTGCCGTCCGGTCGGGCGATGTCGTACCTCAGGCCGGGCAACGTGTCCGGCTGCTTGGAAGCGAGCACATGCTCGAGTGAGGTGCGCAAGGTGCGCACGCCCGCGATGACCGGGTCTTCGGGGTTATCGGGGTAAGCCTCAAAGACGCCGCGCCCGACCACATCTGCACGCGTCCGCATGGTGGCCGCCAGATAAGCGTCGTTGACCTCGGCGATGGTGAAGCGCGGTGCGTCGGGTTCGAGGACTAGGAACGGCGCCGGCGAGGCATGGAACAGGCGCGCGAAGCGTTGTGCCGCCCCCGCGCTCGAAGTCATGTCCGCCGCCACTTTGTGATCTCGCCGGGGCTATCGCGGCGCAAGATCGCGTGCGAGATCAAGCAACGGATCACACTGTCCGCGCGCGACGGTCGATATTCGAGCTCGATCACGTCTTGGCCTCGCTTGTCCGCTCGCGTTCCTGACGCGTGACGTTTGCGGAACTGATTATTAGGCGCGGTCCCAGGAGCCCGCAACCCCGCTCCTCGTACCCTGCCGACCCGGGTTTGCCGCAGGCCGATTGGCTTAAGTTATGCCGCCATAGTCGACGGCTTCGAACGACCTTCAGGGGACGCGTCGATGAATGACCTCGGCCTTGTAAAGGCCGTTGATGGTTTCGGCCAAGGCGTTGTCGTAGCTGTCGCCGACGCTGCTACGCCAGGATCTGAAGGCCGTGCTTCTGGACGATGGAAAGCAGCTTGAGCGCTGCGCCACTCGGCTTTTTGGCGCCGGTCTCCCACTTCTCGATCGTGCTTTCGCTAGTGTTGAGGTAGCGGGCGAACACCGGCTGACTGACC
>JANYFU010000605.1 GCA_025359665.1 Caulobacteraceae bacterium | reverse complement strand
AGATTTCGGCGAACTTGCGGATCAGCTCCTCGAAGGCCAGGCCCATGTCGTGGTTGTCGACGGCGGCCGGGCTGAGGTCGATGCGGGCGAACTTTTCGGTCACCTGATAGAGCAGGCCGCACTTGGCCAGACGGTCGACCTGGGCCTGGAACTCGAAGCGCTCGAAGATGTCGCGAACGGCGGGCGAGAAGGCCTGCACGTAGGCGTAGAGGTTCTCGCGGATGTGGTCCTGGTCGCCCATCAGGCGGCCCATGTCCAAGGGCGAGATGTTGTAGAAGCTCTGGCCGGCCTTGCGCAGCAGGAACGGCTCGGGGTTCAGGCCGGCGGCGGTCTTGGCGGCGTGTTCGGCCAGGACGGCGGCTTTGGTGGCCGCCAGCACACAGTCCAGGCGGCGCAGCACGGTGAACGGCAGGATCACCTTGCCGTATTCCGACTGCTTGTAGTCCCCCCGCAATAGGTCTGCGACCGACCAGATGAAGGACGACAGCGCTTGGTGGTTCATGTGGGCTCCCCGGTCGGAGGACGATAGCATAGGGGCCGAACGACGGCACGGTCGGGCGGCTTTTCATGGTCTTCAAACAACAGCGGACGAGGACGTCCGCGGTCCGGAGAGGGGCCCTACCTCCCCAACCGCGCCGCCAGGCTTGACGTGTCCCATCGTCTCCCGCCCATGGCCTGGACCTCGGCGTAGAACTGGTCGACCAGGGCGGTGATTTCGACACGGGCGCCGTTGGCGCGGGCTTCGTCGAGGACGAGGCCCAGGTCCTTTCGCATCCAGTCGACGGCGAAGCCGAATTCGAATTCGCCTTTGGCCATGGTCGCCCAGCGGTTGTCCATCTGCCAGGACTGGGCGGCGCCCTGGGACACCGCCTCATAGACCAGGGTCGGGTCGAGGCCCGCCTTGCCCGCGAAGGCGACCGCCTCGGCGAGGCCCTGAACGACACCGGCTATGCAGATCTGATTGACCATCTTGGTCAGCTGCCCGGTCCCCGAGCCGCCCATGTGTTTGATCGCCTTGGCATAGGCGCCAATCACCGCCGAGGCGCGCGCCACGGCGCGCGTGTCACCGCCGATCATGATCGACAGCTTGCCAGCCTTGGCTCCCGCCTCGCCGCCCGAGACCGGCGCGTCGAGGAAGGCGGAGCCGGAGGCGGCGGTCAGATCGGCCATCTGCCTGGCGACCTTGGCCGAGGTGGTGGTGTGATCGACGATGACCACGCCGGCCGGCAGGGTGGTCAAGGCCTCGGCGACCACGCCGCGCACGTCGTCGTCATTGCCGACGCAGAGAATCAGCATGTCCCGGCCCGTGGCCGACTCGCCCACTGTCGCCACGGCCCGGCCGGCGTTGGCGGCGGCCCAGGCGTCCGCCTTGGCCCTGGAGCGGTTGAAAACCACCACGTCGTGGCCGGCGGCGGCCAGATGTCCGGCCATCGGCGCGCCCATCACCCCCATGCCCACAAACCCAACCTTCATCGCCATGCTCCTAAAACCCACAATCCCGAGATTCACCGCCCGGCCATCTTGCGCCGAGACCCGCCATGGCCGCTAATCCCCCGATCGATCAGGTGATTTGGCAGCACACAACGACGGCTTCAGGTGACCCAGCATATACCGACCCGCCAGCTACGGTTCTTCCTGACGGCGCCGTCCCCGTGCCCCTATCTGCCAGGGCGCGAGGAGCGCAAGGTGTTCGCGCATCTGCCGATGCTCGAAGGTCCGCTGGTTCATGATTCCCTGACCCAGAACGGTTTTCGCCGATCCCAGAACATCGCCTATCGTCCGGCCTGCGAGAGCTGCTCGGCCTGTGTCTCCGCCCGCCTGCCTATCTCCGACTATGTATTTTCGCGGTCGGAGCGCCGGGTGCTGGCGCGCAACAGGGGACTGGTGCGCCATCTGGTGGAGGCCGAGGCGACCCGGGAGCAATTCGACCTGCTGCGCCGCTATCTGACCTCCCGGCACGCGGGCGGCGGCATGGCCGACATGGCGTGGCCGGATTTCGTGGCCATGGTCGAGGACACCTCGGTGCGGACTCATGTGGTCGAATACCGCACCCGGCCGGACGACGGCGGTCCGGGGACGCTGATGGCCTGCACCCTGGTGGACCAGCTCTCCGATGGGCTGTCGCTGGTCTACAGCTTTTTCGATCCGAGCCTTTCCCGGGACAGCCCCGGATCGTTCATGATCCTCGATCACGCGATCCAGGTCGGTAGTTTGGGCCTGTCCTATCTATATCTCGGCTATTGGGTGCGCGGCAGCGTCAAGATGGACTATAAGTCCCGCTTCTCGCCGCTGGAAATTCTCGATCCGAACGGCTGGCGATTGCTGGGCGCGCGGGACCGCGCCGAGGCCATCGCCCCCGACACCACCAAGACGGCGATGGTTTCCGAGTGATGGACATCCAGGGGGAAGCAAGCGACGCCCCGATCGCCGATCTGCTGCGCATCATGGCCCGGCTGCGCGACCCGGCGGGTGGATGCGCGTGGGACCTGGAACAGACTTTCGCGACCATAGCGCCCTATACGGTCGAGGAAGCCTATGAGGTGGCCGACGCCGTGCAGCGCGGCTCGATGACCGACCTGGCCGAGGAACTGGGCGATCTGCTGCTGCAGGTGGTGTTCCACGCCCAGATGGCCAAGGAGGCCGGCGCCTTCGATTTCGACGACGTGGTCCGGGGAATCGCCGGCAAGATGGTGCGGCGGCACCCGCATGTGTTCGGCGACGCCGAGGTCCGCACCGCCGCGCGGCAGACCGAAGCCTGGGAGGAGATCAAGGCGCTCGAACGGGCCAGCAAGAGCGCCGCGCCGGCCGGCCTGCTGGATGATGTCGCCATCGCCCTCCCCGCCCTGACCCGCGCCACCAAACTTTCCCGGCGCGCGGCCCGGGCCGGGTTCGCGTGGCCGTCGATCCAGGGGGTGCTGGAGAAGCTCCACGAGGAGGTGGCGGAACTGGAAGCCGAGGTGGCGGCCGGGGATGTCGACAAGGCGCGCCAGGAGCTGGGCGACGTGCTGTTCGTCTGCGCCAACATCGCCCGCGAGCTCGACGTCGATCCCGAGCACGCCCTGCGCGAGACCAACGCCAAGTTCACCCGCCGCTTCGGCTATGTCGAGCGCGCGTTGGCGGCGAAAGGGTCGTCGCCCGAGCAGTCCGATCTGGC
>JANYFU010000594.1 GCA_025359665.1 Caulobacteraceae bacterium | reverse complement strand
TTGAGCTCCCGGGCGATTTCCTTGTTTGAGCGCCCGTCGATCAGGCCATGAAGCACATCGACTTCTCGTCCCGACAGCTTCGACATCAGTGGATGGGGCGGCGCCTCCTCGCGCCTGGCCAGGAAGGCGAACGGAACGTAGATTTCTCCGGCCGCCATGAATCGTATGGCGTTGATCAGCGACTTCGCGGGGATGGTTTTGGGCAGAAAGCCCGCCGCGCCGCAGGCCAGCGCGCTCTCGGCGACATCGGCCTGGGCCAGTCCGGAGATCACCGCCACCGGCTTGCCGAGATTCAGTTCCAGGGCCTTGGCGAGGCCTTCGAGACCGTCCATGCCCGGCATCGAATAGTCGAGCAGCACCAGGTCGAACGGTCCGTCCCGGCGCATCAGGGCGGACGCCGACGCCAGGTCGCACGCCATCGAGACGTGAACCCCGTCCTCTCGTTCCAGATAGGCGCCCAGAGTGTCGCGCACCAGTTCATGGTCGTCGGCGATTAGAATATTCATCAAATTGCCCGCATTTTTTATAAATAGTCTATTTAAAGTAATTTGTAACGATCATCTATTACTACAGTTATGAACTACTATTTCCGGGTAGGCAAATTTGCAGTCCTCCCCTCGACACTGAGGCCGCGGATTGACGTGACGATGCGTCGCATGGGGCAATAGGCGAAACCGTCGTCTCTCAGCGTCGCGCTCGATCAATAGGCCCCGCGCCCGCCGATCACAGCGCGGACGGTCAGAGCGATGATCGCTATATCAAGGAAGATCGAGCGGGCGCCGACGTGTGCGGTGTCCATCTCCACCATCTTGTCGAAGCCGATCTCGGCGCGTCCGCCAACCTGCCACAGGCCGGTCAGGCCTGGCTTGGCGGCAAGCCGCCGCCGGGCGCTGGTTGGATAGGCGTCGACTTCCTGTCGCAGCGCCGGCCGCGGACCGACGATGGCCATGTCGCCAAGCCAGACATTGAATAGCTGAGGCAGTTCATCGAGCGAGAACCGTCGCAGCAGTCGCCCTACCTGGGTCACGCGCGGATCATTCTTGGCCTTGAAGCAGATGCCCGGCCGATCGCTTTGGGCCAGCAAGGCCGCGCGGCGCGCCTCGGCGTCACGATACATCGAGCGGAATTTGAAGATGGTGAAGGTCTTGCCGTCCTGCCCGACCCGGGTTTGGCGAAACAGCGCCGGACCGGGCGATTCAAGCCGGATCGCGGCGGCGATCAGACCAAACAGGGGAGCCAGGGCGACGATACCCGCGGACGAAACCGCGAGATCGAGCAGCCGCTTGCCCTTCATGCCGGCGTCCTCGGGCAGATGGCCGACCTTGCGGCCGAGCAGCGCGCCCAGCACGAACTCGAAATTGCCCACCAGATACCGCCGCGCCATGCGCCTGGGCTCGACCGCCAGCCGCATCAACCATTCCAGGCCGGCCTTGCGCATGAAGGCCGGCGCCCTCGGCACACGCCCCGACCAGAAATCGAACTGCGCCCCGACCCCCAGCACCAGATCGGCATTCAGCCGGTGCCGGTTGCGGGCGATCCAGATGTCCTGCTTGGGGACGCCCATGGCCACCAGCACGATCCGCGCGCCGGTGGCGTTGATGTCCGCGATCACCTGGTCCTCTTCCTGGCCGACGAAATAGCCGTTCCGCGCCCCCGCGATCGCCAGGCCAGGGGCCAGCTCCTCGGCCTTGTCGGCCGCCCCACGGGCCACGCCTTCGGCGCTGCCGAGGAAGTAGATCGACAGGCCGCGTTCGGACGCTGCCCGGCAGAGGGGCGTGAACAGGTCGGTGCCGTTTAGGTTCTCGATGAACTGGGTCCCGCGCATCCTGGCCGCCAGTTGCATCCCCGCGCCATCAGGCAGCAGGTAGTCGGCGCGCGCCAGGGCCCAGCGATAGATCGGATCGCGCGCGGCGACGTTCAGGCAATGGGCGTTGACGAAGGCGGCGGTGCGCCGCGCGCCTGGCTCCAGCATTGCGTTTATGGCGCGGTCGGTGGTCGCGTTGACCAGGTCCAGTGCGCAGATCCTGGTGTTTTCCAGAGTATTCATGATGTGCTCCCGACAATGTCTGACTGGAAGCATGCGCGACCATGGCGCCCGGCTCAATCGCGCAAAGGCGGGGCGCGCTGGTCATTTCGGAGTCGGTTCGCGCACCCGGAGCGCCAAGTCTATTCCGATGGTCGAGCGGCGCTCGAAAGTATAGAGAATCGCGGTCCGATCAGAGCTTCGACGCCAACAGGGCGTTGGATATCACCGAGCCAAACGCATTGGTGATCGCCAGGATGTTGGTTTGACGGCTGTCGTAACAGGCCATCGCATCGCCCGGAAAGATATAGGGATTGAAGTCGTCGCGATCGGCGCGCCGAACGAGATCCTCGATCCGCCGTGAAATGACGATCGATGCGCCGGTTATCGGGTTGTGCGTGAGCAGAACCACCGAGCGATCGGCGTTGGTCAACCTTGCGCCACCAACACAATTCATCCCGACCATCGCCTGCATCAGGCGGGTTCCGTAGCGCAGGTCCTGGGTTTCCTTGCCGATCGCCGACGAGGCGTTGTTGGAGGCCGGCTGGGTAAGGTTCGACATGTAGACCTTCATACCCGGCGCGGTAATGGCCGAGGGAACCATGAGAGCATCCTGGAAGCAATTCCGGCTGGCCACCTCGATCCGATCGCCGGCCAGCAGTACGATATCGGCGTAGGGTTGACCCGTCAGCGCCGGCCGAACATCGAGCACCATCCGGTTGGCGCCGCGCAACACCACGACCTGAGAGAGGTCGGCATCCGGCCTCACGCCGCCGGCTGACTGCAGGGCCCTTGAAAGACGCCGGCCTTCCGCGATCCAGCCGATAGCCCTTTGGCGCGCGCTGTCGACATCCTTGCCCCCCACGCCGCCGATAACCATGGAACCAGGCTCGAACACGGCTCCCGAAACAAACACCCGCGCGCCGGCGGTGTCCGTGACGCGGACCGAGACATCCGGCGCTCCGCGATAGAAGCTCGCCGCGACCAGGCGCTCGGCGATCGAGGCCTCGACCGCTTCCACCGATAGGCCCTCGGCCCGCACCGGCGGCATATGCGGAAGCCGGAGGGTTCCATCCTGGGAGACCTTGTAGGCTCCCGAAAATGTCTCGTCCTGACCTATCCGCACGTCGAGTAAGTCGCCTGACGTCAGCACTTCGACATCGGGGGCCGCCATTGTCGAACTCACCGGGAACAGGCCAGGCGCGGCGTCGTTCACGCATCGCGAATGCGCGAGCGGCGTGGAGTTCGATTGTCGAGCCAGGGCGTCTTCGGACCGGTACTGGGGCTGATATCCGCCGCCGCGAGCGATCGGCTCCAGGTTGGCGATCGGCGCCATCGCCGCGCAACCAGTCAGCCCCGTCATGGCGGCCGCGAGAGCGATACGGAGTGGGATGCATCGGTAAAGCCGACTGAATTGACGCTTTTGATTAGTCATAAATTTTAATCTCATAGGAATTTATAATATATCTCTCATTCTGTCGTAGTTCTTTGTGTAACTCACGCCGTATTCGTCATTGCGACCGGCAACTGCGGCGATACGACCTATCCTTTTGGATGGTGAAGCCGCCCAATCGCCCCTTGCGAATACCCCCCTGATCGAATGCCCGCCGGGCGGAAAGACCATACATCTGATCACCGAAGACCGGCGGCCGATTTCCCTGGCGGTCACAACGATGATCCAGAATGGCGCCGCCAGTGAACACCGAACGTTCTCAACACCAAGGCCCGATCGCCCACCCGGCGGTTTCCGTGATCGTTCCCTGCTGGAACGCCGAACAGACCATCGAGGCGACGCTCGCCTCCCTACGTGACCAGACCTTCGCCGATTTCGAGGTTATACTGGTCGACGACGGGTCCACCGACGGCACCCTGAGCGCGCTCGATCGCTGGGCCGCCGCCGATGCGCGGTTCCGGGTATTTCAGGTGGCCAACGGCGGACCAAGCCGGGCGCGCAACCATGCCGCCCTCATGCTCGCTCGCGGCGACATCCTGGCTTTTCTCGACGCCGACGACCTGTGGGTCTCCACCAAGCTCGAGCTGGTGGTCGAGGCTCTCCGGGCTGATCCGGGTCTGTGCGGCGTCTACGGCCGCACCGCCTTTTTCCGCGACAATCCCATGGCGGCCAGGACCGTATCCCAGGTTCTGGATCACCCGGTCAGGCCCGCCGACCTGCTGCGCGGCAATCCGACCTGCACCATGTCGAATGTCGTCGTGCGCACCGAGGCCTTCCGCTCGACCGGCGGCTTTGACCCCTCGATCGTGCATTGCGAGGATATCGAGTGGCTGGTGCGCCTGACGGCCGGTGGCGGCCGCTTCGAGGCGATCGACGAAACCCTGGTGTTCTATCGCTCGAGCGACGCCGGCCTTTCGCTCAATCTCGACAGCATGCACGCCGGATGGCGCCATGCCGCGGCCTCGGCCGAGCGGGCCGGTTTCGGCCTGACGCCGTCGGCCCTGCGCGCGGCCGAAGCGGTCCACCTGCGCCTGCTAGCCCGGCGGGCGCTGCGAGGTCAGGCGCCCCGGTTTTCCGCCCTGGGCCTGGCGGTTCGCGGGGCTCTGCGCAGCCCCGTGGGCTTCTTCGGCGATCCGGTCCGCGGCCTGCTGACCCTGCTGGCGGCCTGCGCCCAGCCGCTGCTTCCGGCCAATGTCCGCCGCCTCGCCCTTCAATTCTGACCGAAAGCCAGCCCCATGACCTCCGCCCCAACCGCGACCATAATCGTTCCCGCTTTCAACGTGGCGTCCACCATCGCGGAAACCCTGCGCTCGATCCTGCTGCAGACCTTCACCGATCTTGAGCTGATCGTGGTGGACGATGGCTCCTCCGACGCCACCGCCGACATCGTCGACTCTTTCCGCGATCCGCGCATCCGGATGATCCAGCAGGCCAATCGGGGCCTGGCCGGCGCTCGCAACACGGGCATCGCCCACGCGAGGGGCGTCTACATCGCCTTCTGCGACGCCGATGATTTGTGGGTTCCGGAAAAGCTCGAGGTGCACATCGCTCATCTCAAGAGCCGGCCCGATGTTGGCATCAGCTTTTCGGGGTCGCGGATGATCGATGAAAACGGCGCCCCGCTGGGCATCAACCAGAGTCCCAGGCTCAAGAACATCACCGCCGCCCACGTCTACAAGCGCAATCCGATCGGCAACGGCTCGGCCGCCGTGATCCGCCGCGAAGCGCTGGACGCCATGGCTTACCGGCCCATGGGCGAAACCGAGCGCGACTGGTGGTTCGACGAGACCTTCCGCCAGTCCGACGACATCGAAGCCTGGTTGCGCTTCGCCCTCACTCTCGACTGGCGGATCGAAGGCGTTCCTGGCGCTCTGACGTTGTACCGAATCCACTCCGGCGCCCTGTCGGCCAATATCCAACGGCAATTCGACACCTGGCTGCGAATGAGCGAACGCATGAAGGCGCTTTCTCCGGATTTCATCCGCCAGTACGGCAAGGCCGCCGAAGCCTATCAGCTGCGCTATCTGGCGCGCCGCGCCGTCACCATGGGCGCCGGCCAGATGGCCAGCCGTCTGGCGTGGAAAGCATTTTTCCTCTCGCCGGCGCCGCTGATCGAAGAGCCGCTCAAGACCGTCACCACCGTTCTGGCCGCGACATTGCTGCGGCTGGTTGGCCTTCAGGGTTACCAATGGGCCGCCTCGAGAGTTCTCCGTCAAACCGCCGCTTAATTCATTTCAACGAAGGGATATTACTCATGTATTACTCAATCGTACACCTTGTGGATGACGCCAGCCTGGGCGGCGTGAACCGAATGCTCGATTTTATCGGCGAATCGCCGGAACTGGCCCGGACAGGCCTCCACAAGATTGTCCGTGTGCGCCGCGGCCAGTTGAGCGCGCCGAAATTCAGCGCCGACATGGTCGTCTCCCACCTCAGCATCTGCTGGGCCAATCTGCCGCTGTTCGCCGCCCTGCGCGCCGCCCACCCGCGCACGCCGCTGGTGCATATCGAACACAGCTATTGCGAGCGCTTCGTGGCCTTGTCGGTGAAGAACACCAATCGCTTCGAAACCTTGATGCGCTCGGTCATGGCCATCTTCGACCAAGTGGTCGCCGTCAGCGAGACCCAGGGCCGCTGGCTCAAGCGCAAGGACTATTGCCCCGGCGGCCGACTGATGGTCATCGAGCCCTGCGTCGATCTCGTCCCGTTCTTCGCCACCCTGCCTCGGGCCGTGGAAAACCCCCGGATCGTGGGCGTGGTGGGCCGCGCCGAAGATCAGAAAGGCCTCGATATTCTGGTCGAGGCGTTCAAGGACGACCGCCTGAAACATCTGGAACTGCACATCTATGGCGGTGGCAGCCTTCTTGAGGCCCTCAAGACCCAGGCCGGCAATCACGCCAACATTGTCTTCAAGGGTTTCACCAGCAACCCGGCCGCGGCCATGGCGGCCTGTGATGTCATCGCCATGCCGTCGCGGTGGGAGCCCTATGGCCTGGTGGCGCTCGAGGCGATGGCCGCCAGTCGTCCTCTGGTCTGCTCGCGAGTCGATGGTCTGGATACTCATATCGCCGGCGGCGCCATCGAGGTGGCCAAGAACACGCCAGACGGCTGGATCGACGTGCTGTCGGAACTGCCGAATCTGAACCTGGACCTGGCCACGACCCGTGGTCGCCTTACCGCCCAGGCCGCGCGCAAGCGGTTCATCGTCGCCTGGACAAACCTGATCCAGCAGGTGGCCGGCGCCCAGGACGAGGAGCGCCTGGCCGCTTAAGGCACGGTCCGGGTTGCGCCTCGCGCAGCCCGGAAACACGTTTTCACCGCGGACCGATTGACGAGACGCACGGACGATCATAATAACGACTGACCAGTCAGTTTATATGGTTTGCCCGTGCCCAAGATCTCCCAGGACCAGCGCGATGCCCGGCGCCAGCAGATCCTGGACGCCGCCGTCCGGTGTTTCTCGCGGGATGGCTTCCACACCACCACCACCGCCGACATCGTGCGCGAATCCGGGGTCAGCCAGGGGACGCTCTACCTCTACTTCGCCAACAAGGACGATATCGTCGTCGCCCTCGCCGACGATCGGCATCAGGCCGAGGCGTTCCTCAACGCCCTGGCCCAGCGCGAGCAGGACCCGATTCGCGGGCTGATGCTGTTGATCGAACTGCACGGCAAGGGCCTGGTCGAGCCCGGCCGACTCGATGGCCGGCGCGTCGGCGTGCAGGGCTGGGGCGAGGCGCTCAGAAACCCACGTATTCTCGCCAGCCTCGTCGAGGGCCAGGTGATGGTCAGCGAGGCGATCGCCCAGCTGATCGAACGCGGCCAGCGGACCGGCCAGATTCGCCCCTCGGTCGATCCGGCCGCGGTGGCGCGAACCCTGATCGCGATCTTTCACGGCTTCGTCCTGCAGGTCGCCTGGGGCGAAACGATCGATCTGTCCGCCTGTGGACAGGTCATCCACGACATGATCGCCGGTTCCCTGCTGACGCCCGAGGGCCGCGTGTCCTGGGACCGCATGACGTCGGCGCCGGCTACCCTTTGAATTTGAGCTGAGGAGAACTTCCCATGACCATGGCTGAGACGATGAACCCGATGACCGCGCCGGTGGCGCGCGCCGAGGCGCCCCTGGAGCGCCCACGTCGGCAATGGGCCGTGGCGCTGAAGGCGCTGCAACGGCTGCTGAATGACAAGGAGGACACCGGCCAGGTGTTCGAGATCATGGCCGCGCTGAACGGCGACTCCACCACCCAGGGCTACCGCCGCCTGCTGGCCACGCCGACTGGCGGCCGGCTCGCCTATGAGCGGGTCGAACTGGCGCCGAGGCTTATGGACGACGCCTGGCTCGAAAGCTTCGCGCCCGGCACGGTCGGCGCCGCCTACCGGAACTTCGTGCGGGGCGAGAACATCTCCGCCGAGGGTCTCGCCGAGATCAGCCGCGAAAAGCACGGCAAGGTCGAGGTGTCACACCCGTACGCCTGGTTTGGCCGCCGTACCCGCGACGCCCACGACCTGTGGCACATCCTGTCGGGCTATCACCGCGACGGACTGGGCGAGGCCTGCCTGGTGGCCTTCTCCTACGCCCAGACCGGCAGTCTCGGCTGGGCGCTGATCGCGGTCGGCGCCGCGCTGCGCCGCCGCACTGGCCCAAAGCACCCCTATATCCAGGCGATCTGGCAGGGCTACCAGCGCGGCAAGGCCGCCGGATGGCTGGCCGGCGAAGACTATGAGCGGCTGATGAGCGAGCCGCTGGAGACCACGCGCCGGAGGCTGAACATCACCCCGGCGACGATCTACGACGCGATTCCGTCGGCGGATCGGGACGGAGCGATACCTAAGAGTCCGACTCATAATGTTTCG
>JANYFU010000584.1 GCA_025359665.1 Caulobacteraceae bacterium | reverse complement strand
TGGCGGCGCACATGGGTTTCGACGCTGCTTCGCGTGGTCGCCTCGCCCGGTTCTGGGGCGCGCCCAGGGTCGCGGAACGGCCCGGTCTGAAGGCCGTGGAGATGTTCGACGCCGTGGCCGATGGCCGGATCAAGGCGATCTGGATCATGGCCACCAATCCCGCCGTCAGCATGCCCAATTCCGCGAGCGTGCGCGACGCTCTGGCGCGTTGCCCATTGGTGGTGGTGTCCGACTGCATGGCCGAAACCGACACCATGCGCCTGGCGCATGTGAAGCTGCCCGCCCAGGCCTGGGGAGAAAAGGACGGCACGGTCACCAACTCCGAGCGGCGGATTTCCAGGCAGCGGTCGATGTTCAAGCCGCCCGGCGAGGCGCGCGCCGATTGGCGCATCGTCGCCGATGTCGCCTCGGCGATGGGGTTTGGCGACGCCTTCGCCTGGCGATCTCCGGCCGCGGTATTCCGCGAATGGGCCCGGCTGACCGCCTATGAGAATCAGGATCGGCCCCTGAACCTGGGCCCTTTGGCCGCGCTCGGACCGATGGCCTACGAGCGCCTCGAACCGATCCAATGGCCTGTGTCCGCCACCGGTGGAACGGCCCGCCTGTTTACCGACGGCCGCTTTGCCACCGCCGACGGCCGCGCGCGTATGGTCCCGACCAGCGCCGCCGGCCCGGCCCGGGCCACCAGCCCGGCCTTCCCGCTGGCCCTCAACTCCGGCCGGGTGCGCGACCACTGGCACACCATGACCAGGACCGGCCTGACGCCGGGCCTCTGCCGCCACGTCCCGGAACCCTATGTCGATATCCACCCCGGCGACGCCGCCGCCATCGGGGTTTCGGAAGGCCAGCTGACTCGCATCCAGACCGCCCAAGGCGAGGCCGTGGTGGTGGCCCATCTGACCGAGCGGCAAAGGCCCGGCGAAATCTTCATGCCGATGCACTGGACCGACGCCTTCGCGCCCAGCGGCCGGGTCAATGGCCTGCTAGCCTCGACTGTCGACGCCCGCTCGGGCCAGCCCGAATTCAAGCACACCCCGGCCCGCGCGCGCGCCTATCGGGAAACCTGGCGTGGGTTCCTGATTTCGCGATCGGTCGTCGCGGCGCCCAGGATCGACCTGATCTGGCGCCGGATTCCGCAAACCGCCTGCCACCTCCACGAGTTCGCCGGCCGCGGCGACGAGCCGGAACGGCGAGCCTTGCGCAAGGTCCTGGTGGCCGATGGCGTCGGCGATGCGCTGCGGTTCGAGGATCCCGCCACCGGGGCGACCCGCGAAGCGTGGCTGGAGGGTGACCGCCTGGAGCGCGTGCTGTTCACCGCGACGACCGGCGTTCTGCCGCCCCGGGACTGGCTCGTGGCGCTGTTCGAGGCCGAAGCCCTGACCTCGCCGCAGCGGGCGGCGCTACTGGTCGGCCGGGCGCCGGGCGCGTCACGACCCCTCGCGCCACTGGTGTGCACCTGCCTGGGCGTGCGGGTCGACAGGATCGGGGAAGCCATTCTGCAGGGCGCCGCGACCGAGGACGAGGTCTCCGACGCCACCGGCGCTGGCTCGAACTGCGGATCCTGCCGCCCGGAAATTCGCCGATTGCTTGCCGCTTCAGCCAGATCGGAGATTTCCCATGCCGCATGACATCCCACCTGGAACCGTGCGCCTCGTTGGCGCGGGACCCGGGCCGGCCGAACTCCTGACCCTGCGCGCGGCTCGGATAATCGGCGAGGCCAAGGCATTGCTCTATGACGCGCTGGTCTCCGACGATGTCCTGGCCCTGGCGCCGTTGGCCTGCCTGAAGATCCAGACGGGCAAGCGGGCCGGCCGCTCCAGCATGCGCCAGGAAACCATCAATCGCCTGATGCTCCGCCTGGCGCGCCGCGGAACCGACGTGGTGCGGCTAAAGGGCGGCGATCCCTCGATCTTCGGCCGGGTCGGCGAGGAAATCGATTTCCTGGAGGCCCACGGCGTGCCGGTCGAGGTGACGCCCGGCGTTACCGCCGCTTGCGCCGCCGCCGCGCAGTTCCGATTTCCCCTGACCCATCGCGGCGAGGCCCGGCGCGTGGTGTTCACCACGGCCCGGATGGCGCGCGGCGAACTGGTCGGTGACTGGCGGGTGGCCGCCGACCCAGAGGCCACGGCGGCGATCTATATGGGCGGCGGCTGCGTAGCTCTGATCGCCAGGCGCCTGATCGAGGCGGGGCGCGCGCCCTCGACGCCGGCCCTGATCGCCGAAAGCGCCGGCGGCCCCGAAGCGCGGATCGAGGTCTCGACGCTACTGGACTTGACGCGCCAGGCTCCGTCGGACGCGGACGGGCCGGTTCTGATCATTGTAGGCGAGGTCGCCGCCCGTGCCGCCGCGAACCGACTCCTTGTCCGAGAAACGCTCGATGCGCTCCACGCCTAAACGAGGTCTGGGCCTGAATGAAGTCTGGGCCTGAACGCGAACGGTGGCGTCAGTAGGACCTGGGCATGCCCAGGACATGTTCGCTGAGATAGCTGAGGATGAGGTTGGTCGAGATGGGAGCGACCTGATAGAGCCGCGTCTCGCGGAACTTGCGCTCGACATCGTATTCCTCGGCGAAACCGAAACCGCCATGGGTCTGCAGGCAGGTGTCGGCCGCGGCCCAGGACGCCTCGCTGGCCAGCAGCTTGGCGGTGTTGGCCTCCTCGGCGCAGGGCCTGCCCTCGTCATATAATCGCGCCGCCTCATAGGTCATCAGCCGGGCGGCGCGGCCCTGGGCGTGAGCCCGGGCGATCGGAAAAGCCACGCCCTGGTTCTGGCCGATCGGGCGGCCAAATACCACACGGTCCTTGGCGTAGGCGGTGGCCTTGTCCACGAACCAGCGATTGTCGCCGACGCATTCGGCCGCGATCAGGATCCGTTCGGCGTTCATGCCGTCGAGGATGTAGCGGAATCCCTTGCCCTCCTGGCCGATCAGGCACGAGGCGGGGATTTCCAGGTTGTCGAAGAAGATCTCGGTGGTGGCGTGATTGATCATCGTGCGGATCGGCTTGATGGTCAGGCCGCGCCCCACCGCCTCGCGCATGTCCAGCAGGAACACGCTGAGGCCCTCGCTCTTGCGGGCGACCTCGTCCTTGGGCGTGGTGCGGGCCAGCAGCACCATCAGGTCGGAATGCTCGGCGCGGGAGGTCCAGACCTTCTGGCCGTTGATCACATAGGTTTCGCCTCGGCGGGTGGCGGTGGTGGCGATGCTGGTTGTGTCTGTGCCAGCGGTAGGCTCGGTGACGCCGAAGGCTTGGAGACGCACCTCGCCGGTGGCGATCTTGGGCAACCACTGGGACTTCTGGGCGTCGGAGCCGTGCCTCAGCACGGTGCCCATGGTGTACATCTGGGCGTGCAGCGCGGCGGCGTTACAGCCGGCGGCGTGGACCTCCTCCAGGATCGCCACGGCTACCGACAGGCCAAGCCCACTGCCACCGTAGGCTTCGGGGATCAGGACGCCCAGGAAGCCGGACTCGGTCATCGCCGCGACAAATTCGGTCGGATAGGTCCGCTCGCGATCCTGACGCCGCCAATATTCGCCGGGAAACCGGCCGCACAGCGCTCGCACGGCCTCGCGGATCTGGTCGACCGAACCCTGGTCGGCGGCTTCGTTCCTGGACTGGAGGGCCTGGGTCGTCATGGTCGTGCTCCGCATCAAGTCAGGATATTCACCGCCCGCGCGGCCACCAGCCCCACGGTCAGCAGGGAAACGAACGCCTCCACGGCCATCAACAGCTTGCTTCTCGAGCTCAACGGCATGGTGTCCGTAGGGGAAAAGGCGGTGGCGTTGGTGAACGATACATAGAAATAGTCCACGAAGCCCGGCGTCCAGCTAGGGTCGCCGTCGCCTGGACCCATCATCTGGGGAAACAGGAAATCGGGCTTGGCGCGTGGAGCCAGCCCTCGCGCCGCCGGGCCATCGCGATCGATGTTCCAGTACCAGAGCGCGAAGATCACGACATTGGTGAACCAGATATTCAGAGCGTCGAGCAGCAGCGACTGGCCGTTGGGTCCCTTGGTGGGGCTCAACAGGGCGTGGGTCACCGCCAGCAAAGCTTCGAAGTTGATCGCCATCACCAGGACGGTGAGACCCAGGGCCATGCCCCGGATCCATTGACGGTAACGCCGGATCGTTGCCCAGTGATGGTCCTCGGTGGCTACCCGGGCACGCTGCTGGGTCCAGGCCGTGCCGACCGAAAGCGGGATCAGCAACG
>JANYFU010000571.1 GCA_025359665.1 Caulobacteraceae bacterium | reverse complement strand
AGGAAAGTCAGCGGCTGTTCGTTCTCGATCCGGCTGCGCACGAACTCCAGGGTCAGCATCTTGTTAATGGTGAAGTGCACGCCATAGTCGCGCAGGAACTCGATGTAGCCGAGCTTCTCCAGCCAGTCGGCGTTGTTGACCATGATCGCGTCGGTCGGCCCGTCGCCGAAGCTCAGGAACGGCGCGAACGCCCGGCGAATACCGGCCAGGTTCTCGGCGATCACCGCGTCGGTCAGCATCGGCCGCTGCGCGGTCTTGTCTGACGGGTCGCCGACCTTGGTGGTGCCGCCGCCCATCAGCACGATCGGCCGGTGGCCGGTCCGCTGCAGCCGTCGCAGGGTCATGATCTGCACCAGGCTGCCGACGTGCAGGCTGGGGGCGGTGGCGTCGAAGCCGATATAGGCCGAGATCGGTCCCTTCAGCGCGGCCTCGTCCAGGCCGGCCAGATCCGTGGCCTGATAGACATGGCCGCGCTCCAGCAGAATGCGGACGAGGTCCGAGCGTGGCTTGAAGGTCGGGTCTGGGGCGGACATGAAAGCGGCTCCTTGGTGAATTCGAGGCCGGAGACCGTCTCTCTACTCGAGCCGCCGCCGACCGATGGCGGCGGACACGTGACTGACCGGCCGCTCGCTACAGGGGCGAGCGGTAATAGCGGCTAGCGGTGAGCGCGCGGGTCGTCATGGCCGCTAGCTACCGGGCCTTGGCCATGGCAGTCAAGACGATGATGCGAGTCCTCGGCTTCATGACCGGCACCTCTCTCGACGCGGTCGACATGGCCGTGCTCGATACGGACGGCGAGGCCATTCTGGGCTTCGGACCGGCGGGCGAGCGCAAGCTCGATCCGGAGACGCGCGCGCTGGTCGAGGCGGCGATCGTCGCCGGCCGCACCTGGGACTGGAACGCGCGCCCGCCGCCGGCCTTCGCGGTGGCCGCCCGCGCGGTGGCGGAAGCACACTTGGTCGCGGCCCGGGCGTTCATAGCGATCGAGGGGCTCAGGGCCTGCGACTTCGATCTGGTCGGCGTTCACGGCCAGACCGTGCTTCATGAACCGCCGGGGCCGACGCGCGCCGAGGGCCGCACGGTCCAGTTGATCGACGCGCAATATCTGGCGAACGCATTGGGCGTCGCCGTCGCCCATGACTTCCGCACCGCCGATGTCGCGGCGGGCGGCCAGGGCGCCCCGCTCGCCCCGATCTACCACGCGGCCCTGGCCCGGTGGTCGGCGCTGGAACAGCCGGTCGCGGTGCTCAACTTGGGCGGCGTGGGCAACGTCACCCTGGTTGGCCCGGACGGCGTGCTGGAAGCCTACGATACCGGTCCGGCCAACGGCATGATCGACCTGTGGGTCCAGGCCCGGACGCCCGGTCGCTGCGACGAGGGCGGCGCCCTGGCCAGGGCCGGCCAGGTGGACCAGGCCGTGCTCGCCAACTACCTCGCCCATCCCTATTTCCAGACCCGTGGACCCAAATCCCTGGACCGGTTCGATTTCTCGCTGAAACCCGTGGAGCGTCTGTCCCTGGAGGACGGCGCCGCGACCCTGACCGCCTTCGCGGCCGAATCCGTCGCTATCGGCCTCGCGGCACTAAACCACCGGCCCACCCGTGTGATCGTCTGTGGCGGTGGTCGTCACAATCCGGCGCTGATGGAAGCTATCGCATCGCGGGTTCCCAGCGATGTACAAACCGCCGAGGCCGTCGGCTGGCGCGGCGATTCCATCGAGGCCGAAGCCTTCGCCTACCTGGCGGCGCGCACCGCCGCTGGCCTGCCGATCTCCTTCCCCGCCACCACCGGCGCGCCGGCCGCGATCACTGGCGGCCGTATCGCGCACCCAGCGCCTTGAGGCGGTTGGCGGCGTATCGCCAAGCTGGAGCCCCCTCCACCGCTTCGCGGTCCCCCTCCCCCAGCGGGGGAGGAGATGGGCGCCTCTCTTCCCCCGCTGGGGGAAGTCCGCCCGAAGGGTGGGATGGGGGCTCCAGCCTGGCGATACGGCTCAGTCACCAGCCGCCCTACGTCCGCCGCATCGCCCCGATGATCGCCTTGGCCAGCCGACTCTCGAACACCGCCTCCAACGGCACACCCAACCGTAAACGCCAGTTCGGCCGCTCGCGGTCGGTGCCTGGCAGGTTCACCGCGACGCGTTCGCCGCCCAGGTCCTCCAACTGCGCGATCGCCAGGGCCGCCGCCGACCGGGCGATGAAGGCATGGATGGCCGCGGCCAGTTCCACATCCAGCGGGCACGATGGATCGACATCTCCGTACAGCTCAGCCTCTGTCAGGGCGTTGATGAGTTCGCCCTTGTCCCGCACCCGCTCGGCCCTGGCCTCCTCGGCCTCGTGCGGTGTGATCAAATCAAGGTCCAGACGCTCGTCGATATCCACGCCCTCCCACCAGCCCGCCAGGGGCGGCAGGTCGTGAGTGTCGACACAGGCCCAGGCCTTGTGGGGATAGGCCGAGGGCGGCTTGAACCCGCCGTCGTCGCGCTCGAACGGCAGCACGCGATAGCTGAGCGCTCCCACCGCCGACAGCGCCTCGCGAAACCCCTCGGGCACTGTCCCCAGGTCCTCGCCGATCACCAGGCAACGCGCCCGGACGCTCTCCAGGGCGACGACGCCGAGCAGGTCCTCGAACGGAAAGGCCACATAGGCGCCCTGCGATCCGTCGGCGCCATCCGGAACCCAGAACTGCCGGGCGAGGCCCATCACATGGTCGATGCGAAGCGCGCCGGCGTGGCGCATATTGGCGGCCAGCAGGTCCGAGACGCTCCGGTAGCCGTCGGCCCGCAGCCGGCGCGGATCGAACGGCGGCAGCCCCCACACCTGGCCCTGGGGTCCCAGCGGATCGGGCGGCGCTCCGATCGACACGCCGCGCGCCACCAGGCCGGCCTCGGCCCAGATCTCCGCGCCGTCGGGCGCCGCGCCGATCGCCAGATCGCGGCACAGACCAAGGCTCAATCCCGAGGCGCGGCGGGCGGCGTAGGCCATCTGGTTCTCGCACAGCCACTGCAGATAGTGATGGAAGCGCAGGCGCTGGGAATGGGCGGCGCCGAACGCCCGGGCGGCGGGACCGTCCGGGTCGTGAAGATCCGCGGGCCAGTTCCGCCAGGCCTCGCCCGGCCGGCTCTCGGCCACGGCCTGGAACAGCGCGAACCGGCGCAACCGCTCCCCGCCGGCGACGATGAAGGCGTCCAGGTCGGTATCGGCTTGGCCGCTGGCAAAGCTAGCTTCCAATGCCAGGGTCTTCAGCGCCCGCACCCTGGCGTGGTCGATAGCTGGGAGGGCGGACAGGATCGCGGCCTCTTCCCTGAACGGGCCGGAGAAAGCCACCCGCTCAAGGTCCAGATAGATCGGATCGAGGAAGCGCCGGTCGGAGGGATAATAGGGGCTGGCCAGGTCCGGTCGGTCGTTGAACAGGGCGTGCGCGGGATTGAAACCGAGGATCGCGCCGCCTCGATCCGCCGCCGCCTCGCACAGGGCGCCGAGCGTCGTGAAGTCGCCGATCCCCTGGTCGCCCTGGCGGCGAACACCATAGATCTGCGTGGCCAGCCCCCAGACGCGGCCGCCGTCCTTGAGAACGTCCGGCGCATGGCAGGCGCGCGGCGCGATGATCAGATGGCAGGTAAGGTCCTGAACGTCCTCGCGCCTCACGACGTAGCGGCCGGTCGCGAGTGGCGGAAGCGCGGCGTCCAGGCTGTCGGCGCGCAGCCGCCGCGTCGTCCCGTCTTCAGCTCGGATCGTCAGCCAGGTCCGTATCGGCGCGCCGCCGTCCCCGACCGCCAGCCGAAGGGTCACGGGTTCGTCCGCCATGCTGACCAGGGCATGGGGCAGGGGGCGTCGATCCCTGTCGCTGGCCAGACCCATCAGCGCTTCCAGGGCCTGCTGGTTGGTCTCGGCGGGCAGGTTCATGGCGGCCAGCAGGGCCTTCTGGGTGTCGGGGCTGACCCGGTGTCCCACGCCCTCCACGTCCCACCATTCGGGCGCTATGCCAGCGGCGCCAGCGAGCCGCGCCAGCACCGCGTCGTCCACGCCGCGCGGCCGCCGACCGGGGGCGGGCGCTTCGGCCAGCACCGTCATCGACCGAGCGGGGATCGCTGTCTCGGCCCCGTCGAGCACGCCGCGGCGCTCCGGATCGGCGCTATCGGCCAGCAGGGTCCACGCGTGGCCGTCACGCGGCTCGGGAAGGGTGAGCTGGATAGGCGCCGCGCCGCGATGAATGGCGACCGCGACCCGGTCGAGCCGCCCGCCGTCGGGCTCGGCGAGGACCATAACCAGGGTCTCTCCAGCCCGGTCATCCCAGGCCTCGTCAGAGAGCGTGGAACCATCGGCCGCGCGCCACTCCACGTCCGGATAGAGGTCGCCGGCGGCCACCTCGCCGGCCAGGAAGCGGTCGGCGCGCAGGGCCGCATGGTCGGCGCGAATAGCGATCAGGCGTTTGGTGAAGGCCAGCAACCCCGGGTCGGCCGCCGCCCAGTTCAGCCAGCCGATGGCGTTGTCCTGGGCGTAGGCGTTGTTGACGCCGCCCTGGCTGTGAGCCATCTCGGAGCCCATCGCCAGCATCGGCGTACCACGCGAAAACAGCAGCGTGGCCAGCATCGCGCGCTGGTCCGCCAGCCGCGCCGCGCGGATGGCCGGATCGTCGCTCGGCCCTTCGACGCCGTTGTTCCAGGACAGGTTATGGTCGTGCCCGTCGCGGTTGGCCTCGCCGTTGGCCAGGTTGTGCTTGCGCTCGTGAGAGACCAGATCGGCCAGGGTGAAGCCGTCATGCGCGACCACGTAGTTGACGCTCCGCGACGGTCGTCGCCCCGCGAACACGTCCCGCGATCCGGCCAGTC
>JANYFU010000532.1 GCA_025359665.1 Caulobacteraceae bacterium | reverse complement strand
GGCGCTGTTCGCGGCGACGCGGGAGGAGGCGCGCGGGCGAGGCCTGCAAGGGATCAACGCCACGATCCGCGCCGACAACACCGGCGGCCTGGCGTTCTACGCCCGGATGGGTTTCGAGGACCACGACATCTCCCGCGGCGTCCCGTTGCGGGACGGAACCCCAGTCGATCGCGTGAACAAGCGATATCGGCTCTGAACGCCGGGGCTTGGCCAGGGCGTCAGTGGACGTAGACCTCCTCGATGACGTGGCTGCCGGCGGCGACACGGACGTAGTTGCCGTCGTCGTCGCGGTGCCAGCGATAGCCCACGCCGGGATCAAGCAGGTGGACGACGCCCCAGTCGTTGACGACACAGTGGTCGCCCCAGTAGCGCTCGGGCCAATGCTGGCCGGCATGGACGACGCGCCCTTCGATTGCGGCGCGGTGGTGTCCGAACGCAAGTCGCTGGCCGAGGCGACGGTGTTCGTCGGGTTCGACGACTAGGCGCGGGGCCGACGGCGCCAACATGAGCAGCGCATGAGCCGGCGTTCCGGGACACGGGCGACGGCCGGCTCCATTTCCCCTTCGCGGATCGTTCATAGTAAGTTTACAGAGTTTAATGAGAATCTTGTTAAACCTATTAAATTGAATATGACGAGGCATGGACCGCCGCAACAATCCCTACGCCCCTGGAGCCGGCCTGCAGCCGCCGGAGCTGGCGGGCCGCGACAAGCTGATCGAAACCGCCACGATCGATATGGAGCGCGCCCTGGCTGGCCGGCCAACCAAGGGCATGATGCTGCTGGGTCTTCGCGGTGTCGGCAAGACCGTGCTGCTCAATCGTCTTCTCGGCATCGCCAGCGCCCAGGGATTCCAGACCGCCAAGATCGAGGCGCCGGAAGGCGGGACGCTTCCCGAACTCCTGGCGCCCGAACTCCGCCGCATCCTCTACGCGCTCGATCTCAGGACCAGCGCCGGCCACAAACTCCGCCAGGCGGTGACCGTCCTGCGGAGCTTCGCCGCCGCCTTCAAGGTCACGGTCGGCGAGTTGGAGTTCGGCATCGAACCGGCGGCGGGCCTCGCCGACACGGGCCGGCTACAGCAGGATCTGCCCGACCTGCTGATCGCGGTCGCCGAGGCGGCCGCCGAGCGCAAGGTCGCCGTCGGCCTCTTCATCGACGAGGTGCAGTATCTCAGCCCCGATGAACTCGCGGCGGTGGTGGTGGCCTGTCACCAGATCGCGCAGCGCAATCTGCCGCTGCTCTTCGTTGGCGCCGGCTTGCCTCAGATCGCCGCCCTGGCGGGAAACGCCAAATCCTACGCGGAGCGCTTGTTCAACTACCCTCAGGTGGACCAGCTACCGCCGGAGGCCGCGCGGGCAGCGCTGGTGAGGCCGGCGGAAGGCGAAGGCGCCGCCTTTGAAGATGCGGCGGTCGGCGCAATCCTGACGGCTACCGAGGGCTACCCCTACTTCATCCAGGAGTGGGGTTCACAGGTGTGGGACGCAGCCCCAGGCACGCCGATCAGGCTGGAGGACGTCGTCGACGCCACCCCCGGCGTGATCGCCCACCTGGACGCCAACTTCTTCCGGGTTCGGTTCGATCGCCTTACCGCCCTTCAGCAGAAGTATCTGCGAGCCATGGCCGAGCTGGGTCCCGGCCCCAAAAAGACGGGAGAGATCGCAACCGCCCTGGGCGTGGAGGCCGCCACCGTGGCGACCGTCCGCCAGCAGCTGATCGACAAGGGCATGGTGTGGAGCCAGCGGCACGGCGAGACCGCCTTCACCGTGCCGATGTTCGACGCCTTCATGCGTCGGCAAATGCCCATTCTGGAGAAGCATGTGCCGCGTCAACGCAGGACGAAGGGCGATCGGGCAATCTGATTGCCCATCGCGAGCCGTCGACGTTGGAGGAAGCTGTGCGGAGCTTTCTTGGCGAGTGTGGCATGAACGCGGCCCGTCGGGTCTCGCTGACCTTTTCACGAGGCGCCGCTGTGGTCGAGGTGCTCGCCACCGAAATCGTCAATGGCATCGCCCTAGCCACCATCCGCGAGTGCAAGAACTGGAAGACGAACTCCCGGAACGCCTTGATATGACCGCGGATACCGTTCGGCGCGCCAATCCCGGGGCATGGCAAATCGTGAGCTGGGTTCGAATGCGGGGCCAACGGGCTGTCGTCGTGGCGCCGCCGGTTCGGCTGCGGAATAGCGTGCTTGAAATTTATCGTCGACGCGCAACTGCCACCCGCACTCGCCAAATGGCTGCGCGCCAAAGGTCACGACGCCGTGGCGGTTCGCGATATCGGCCTGAGAGAAGCCGATGATCGAGCCATCTGGGCGAAGGCCGTGATCGAGCGCGCGGTGATCGCGACCAAAGACGAGGACTTCACCCGGCTCGCTCGCTACGACAAACTCGCGGGCAACTCCGCCGTCGCTGCCGGACGGCTGGGGAGACATCGGCGCCTTCGCGCGCGTCGGAGGAACTCAGCGCGGAATCGTAACGGCGCTGTTCGCGGCGACGCGGGAGGAGGCGCGCGGGCGAGGCCTGCAAGGGATCAACGCCACGATCCGCGCCGACAACACCGGCGGCTTGGCGTTCTACGGCCGGATGGGATTCGAGGACCACGACGTCTCCCGCGGCGTCCCGTTGCGGGACGGAACCCCAGTCGATCGCGTGAACAAGAGATACCGGCTCTGAACGCCGGGGCTCGGCCAGGGCGTCAGTGGACGTAGACCTCCTCGATGACGTGGCTGCCGGCGGCGACACGGACGTAGTTGCCGTCGTCGTCGCGGTACCAGCGATAGCCCACGCCGGGATCACGCAGGTGGACGACGCCCCAGTCGTTGACGACACAGTGGTCGCCCCAGTAGCGCTCGGGCCAATGCTGGCCGGCATGGACGACGCGCCCTTCGATTGCGG
>JANYFU010000529.1 GCA_025359665.1 Caulobacteraceae bacterium | reverse complement strand
ACCACCCGCTCGTCGGTACGTTCGGAAGGATCGTCCGACTGCAGCTTTCGTGCCCCGAACAAAGCGGCCTGGCGCAGAACCTTGCCTGAAAATGATCTCGACTGATCAGATTCCGGAACGATGCGGACGTTCTGGCCAAGGCTGACCACCGCCAAGGCGGTCTCCGTGACCTCGGCGCGAACGATACGGGCGCCAGCCGGCTCAAGGTCGAACATCGGGGTGACATTGAGGGTCGAGGCGCCTGTGCCTGGGTTGGCGTAGCGTCGAACGATCACGCCGTTAGACGGCGCGCGCACTATTGTCTGCTCAAGCCGATATTTCGCTTCATTGAGCTGCGTCTCGCCCACGTCTATCGCCGCCCGCTCGGAGACCAGAGACGCTTCGGCGGTGGCGATCGCGTCGGCCGCCTGGTCTAGCTGTTGGCCCGAGATAACGCCCGTCAGGGTCTCCAGCCGCGCCTTTTCGCGGCGCGCGGCGACGAGTTGCACCTGGGTCATTCCCACCTGGGCCTTGACCTGCGCGAGGTTGGCCTGGGCGGTCTGAACCGCGAGCCTTGGGGCGTCATCCTCCTGGCGCGCCAGGACCTGGCCCTTGGTCACCACCTGGCCCTCCAGCACATCGACCTCGCGGACCACGCCGGCGGTGCGAGAGGCAACCTGAATAATCCCGCCCTCGACGTCGGCCTTGCCCTCGGCCACGGCCGCATAGGGTGTTTGCGCCGGAGCCGTGGCGGTCTTGGTCGACTTCTGGCCCGTCTGGCCAGACCTTGTCATGAACAGGCCGACCGCCACGACCGCGATGATCGCGAGGGCGGTGAACCAGACGGCGGGGCGTTGAAGGAAGGCGGGCATGGCGGCTATTCTCCGGCGGACGTCATGGCGGCTGGAACGGAATGATCAAGGTCCGTTTCGCCTTGGTCACTGTCAGGCTCCAGAATCCGGCCGTCCTCGATGTGGATGATCCGATCGGCGAAGGCCTCGAGACGCGGATCGTGGGTGACGCAGATCACGGCGGCGTTGTGCTCAACCGCCGCGCGACGGAGAAGGCGAATGACGATCTGGCCATTTTCGCCATCCAAGGCCGATGTTGGTTCGTCAGCGAACAGCAAGGATGGCCGTTTGGCGATGGCGCGAGCTATGGCGATCCGCTGCTTTTCACCGCCCGAGAGCTCACTGGGCCGCTGATGCATGCGCGGCTTCAGCCCGACCTCGTCGAGGGCCTCGATCGCGATTCGACGAGACTCGGCTTTGTTGTGGCCCTGATACTTCAACACCATTGACACCTGTTGAAGCGCGGTCAGAGCGGGAAAAAGGTTGAAGCCCTGGAAGATGAAGCCGCAATGATCCAGCCGGAAACGGTCGATGCGACTGGCGCTCCTGCTCCATAGGTCTTCGCCGAGGGCGCTGACATGGCCTTCGTCGGGTTTCAACAGGCCCGACAGCGCCGCGATCAGGGTCGACTTGCCGGAGCCCGAGGGGCCCATGACCATGGTCACATCGCCGTGCCTGGCATGAAAATCGACGCCCTTAAGCACCGAGACCTCATTGCGCCCGGTCTTGAAACGTTTGACGACGCCCCGCGCGGTCAGGGCCATGGCGACGGGAGCGGTCATCGCAACAGATCCGCCGGCTGGCTATGCTTGAGCACACCCATGGCCAGCGCCCCGGACGCGATGGCGATGGCCATCAGCATCAGACAAATCAGCAAGGCTGGCTGCGGCCGGATAAACAGCGGCAATCCGGCCCCGGCCGCGGCCAGGCATGCGGCCCATGTGATCAAACCGGCCGCTCCTATCCCCGCGACACCGGCCCAGAACGACATTTCCACGACGATCCAACGCAAGGACATCATCGAGATGCCGAGGGCGCGAAGCGAAGCGAACTCGCGGATATTGGATAGGATGGCTCCGCGCAGGGTCTGGGAGGTGATGCCAACGCCGATCAGCACCGACATAATCGTCAGGAACACCAGCATCACGCCGACGATCTGCTGAGACATGACCGCGTCTTCGTTGGCGCGGTTGAACTCCGCGCGGGTCCAGGCGCGAAATGTTCCATGGGCCGAAGCGTTGAGCTGGTCGCGGACGGCCTCGGCCGACGCTGGGTTGTCGATCCGGATCATAAGCGGACCAGTATCTCCGGACGTGTTGGCGCCCCGACTCAAGCGACGCACCGTATCGCGCGAGGCCGTCAACGCCGGTTGTTCGATGCTTTGATAGTTGTGCAGGATCGCCCGCACCCAGACCGCGTGGCCGTTAATCGACGCCTTGTCTCCAAGCTTGACACCGAGGGCCGCCAGATTGCTGGCGTCCACGGCGACGGCGCCCGGCTCCATCAGCGCTATCCTTTGCTCCTCGGTGTAGTCGACCGGTAGCGTGACCGCGTTTGGCAGGGGATCCACGGCCCAGACATTGACGAACTTCTGGGTCTGCTTGCCATTGGGACCGGGCGCGTTGACCCAGGAGCCAAAGGCCTCTTCCAGGCTCCTCACCTCGATCACGTGCGGATTGAGGAAAATCTGCGGCTGGATTCGCGCGGGCAGATTGACATTCGAGTTCACCATGCTGGCGACCTTGACCGGCAGTATGAACAGATCGGCGCGTGAGCGCTCGGTGGTCGCGAAATCCGAATGGATGATGCCGGTGAACAGGCCCAGCATGACCAGGACCATCATGCCCGAGAAAGCCAACGCCACCACGGCGGCCATATAACGCCGCCACTCATAGATCAGGGTCGAAAGGGCCAAGGACATTCAGCCCTCCGACCCGTCCTGGACCCAGCCGCCGCCCAGCGCCTTGTAGGTTCGCACCGCGCGCCGCAGAGTATCGATGCGCTCTGCGGTCAGGGCCGAGTGGATCGAGCGCCACGATTGTTCGGCGCTCAGCATCGCGGTCAGGTCGACCAGGCCTTGAGCGTAGCGCCTGCGCGCGCCGTCGTAGGCCCGTGCCGAACTCGCCTCGCCCCCCACCAGCAGCGCGGTGGCCCGCACGCCCGCCCCAAGGTCGGTGAGAGCGTTCTGGGCCTCTCCGAAGGCGGTCCGCACCGTCTTTTCATAGGCTATGGCGACCTGGCGAGATCGGGCGTCCTCGGCGCGAGCCTGTTGCAGCAATCGCGGTATATCCAAGGTCGGCGCGGTGATCCCCGCCGCTAGGCTCCAGAACCCCGAGGTCGTTGTCTGTTGGGTGGAGATCAGGGTGCTGGGCGGGATATAGGAGACGCCCGGCGCGGCGGTGCTGGAAAGCCCAAGTCCGGGCAGCAGGGTGATGGTCGGGAATACCGCCAGGTGAGCCAGCTTGGCCACGCCCAGTTCTGAACGGAGCCGGAATTCGGCCTCCCGGATGTCCGGCCGTCTGGAAAGCAGTTCGGCGGGTAAAACCGTGGGTGCGGAAGGCGGTTCGGGGGGTGTGTTGGCGAGGGGTGGATCCTTGAGGGCGTCGAGGTTTCGACCGACAAGAATCAGCAACAGCCGCCGGCTGGCCGCCAGCTGGGATTCGATGTCCGTAAGTTGGGCTTCGGCCCGGCCGGCTTCACCAGCCACCCGGTCGACATCGTCGGGCGGTCCGGCGCCCGCCGCGGACTTCCGGCGCGCCGCGTTCAGGAGGTCGTTCTGAATGCGCAGGGTCTCGCGCGCGTCCTGGGCCTGGATCGTCAGGCCCAGAGCCTGGAAGTAGGCGTCGGCGACACCGGCGGCGAGGCTGGCGCGGGTTCCCTCGACATTGAACCGCGCCTCGGCGGCGTCGGCGTTGGCCACGCGGCGCGCCACGGCGAGACGGCCGAACAAATCCAGTTCCCAGGAAATATTGAAATTGCC
>JANYFU010000473.1 GCA_025359665.1 Caulobacteraceae bacterium | reverse complement strand
AATAATCGACGCGAACGGTGACATCGCCGTCCATCAGGTCGGCGTCGGTCAGATCGACGAAGCGCGCCTCCTGGCCGGCGTCGGTCTTGAACAGCCGGATGGCTCGGAATGTGTTGGTCATGGGGACTTCCTGCCTCGAGTTTCGGCGCCTCTTTAGCCGACAGCCTATAGGGTGGATGGACCAGGGCTGACAACGTCAGCCAGCGGTCGCCCGCCGTTGAGGCCTATTCGCGTATGACGTCTGTCGTGGCGTTCGCGGCGATAGCCTCGGCCTCGGATTGATCGACTCCCAGACCGGTCAGCGCCAACACCATCAAGTTGGCCGCCAGTACACGGGTTCCTCCCAGTGTTAGGGAGCTCGATAAGATGGCGACAAGCAGCGTGTGGCATATGCCGGTCACGAATATCACCCCCGTCGCCACCGAGCCGGCGCGCAGGCGTCCTGACTCCAGCCCCGCCGCCATATCGGTGCGAACGCCCAAATTCAGAGGATTGTCGGCGAGGGCTGTCAGGTCGTGACCCCGAAGCATGATGCGAGCTCGCGTGGGATCGGTTCTGGCGAATTGAATAAAACCGGAAACGGCGCGGGCGATCCGCCGGGCGGGATCGGCCACATCGCTGTTGGCCATAGTGACCTGAGCCTCGATCTCGGCGCGGATCTCGGCGGAGACCGCCGCCGCGAAAGCATCCTTGTCGGTGAAGTGATTGAAAAAGCTCCCTTTTGCGACGCCAGCCGCATCGACGATGTCGTTCACGGGGATGGCGTCGATGGGCCGCTGGGCCAGAAGTTCCGCACCCGCCGCCAAGAGCGCCGCGCGGGTTTTCAGCCGGCGTGGCTCCTGAGGGTTGGCGGAGGAGGGTTTAGCTAGCTCGCCAGGGTTTGATTTCGACTTGATCATACAAACGGCGTATGCCATTTTGACCAAATGGTCAACTTGTGGAGCGCGACGCCAGGATGAGCATCATAAGAATCGAGGACGTCTCTCACGTTCGATTTACGGCGCCGGATCTGACGGCGATGCGCGGCTTTCTTGGGGATTTCGGCCTTGTGGTCGTCGCCTCGGATGACAGCGGCCTCTATGCCAGGGGCGCGGGACCCGCGCCTTTCGTTCACGCCACGGCGAAGGGGGACCCCGGATTCGCGGCCCTCGGACTGCGAGCCGAGAGCGTCGGCGATCTGGCCGTCCTCGCCGCTGCCGAGGGCGTGTTTGTGGAGGATTTCGACGCGCCCGGCGCCGGCAAGGTGGTTCGTCTGTACGATCCCGACGATCGCCTGGTCGAGGTCGTCGCTGGACAGCTTCCGGTCGAACACCTGCCCATCGAAAGTGAGCCGCCCCGCAACGCCGCTTCCTCGCGGCCACGCCTTCGCATGCCGGTGCGGTTGCGGCCGGGACCGGCCAGCGTGGTCCGGTTAGGTCATTGCGTGCTGAACGTAGCCGACTTCCGAGCCTGCGAGGCGTGGTACAAATCGCGGTTCGGGTTCATCACCAGTGATGAGATCGAACTTGCCCCCGGCCGAGCTCTAGGGGCCTTTCTACGGTGCGACCGGGGCGACACGCCTACTGATCACCACAGCCTTTTTCTGCTGCAGTCACCTCAGGGACCGGGTTTCAACCACGCCGCCTTCGAAGTTGCCGGGTTTGACGATTTGATGCGTGGCCACACACACCTCAAGACCGCCCGGCGAACGCCGGCCTGGGGTGTTGGCCGGCATATCCTGGGCAGCCAGATCTTCGACTATTGGAAGGACCCCTGGGGGCACGAGCTGGAACACTGGACAGATGGCGATCTATTCACGGCCGCCGATGGCTCGAACACCGCGAGCTTCCACACCCTGATGGGAGTCCAGTGGGGACCCCTGCACCCCATGTTCGATACCGCCCAGGGAGAGCGTCGATGAAGATCGCCAGGTTCGACGACGGCTCCGGGCAGTCTCTTGGGATCGTGGCTGGAGACCGGATACGTCCGATCGCCCAGGCCTCCGACATGATCGACCTGATCAGCCGTTGGGAAGCCATCAAGGTGGATATTCAGGCTGGAGCCTCCGGCACGGATGGCTTCGCACTCTCGGATGTCCGGCTGCTGGCTCCGGTCCCGCGTCCGGGGAAAATCTTCGCCATCGGCCTGAACTATGCCGATCACATCGCGGAGAGCAAAATGGAGACGCCGAAACATCAGGTCTGGTTCACCAAGGCGGTTACCTCGATCGCTGGGCCTTTCGATCCGGTTCAGATCCCAAGCGTTTCACCGTTTGTCGACTACGAGGTTGAACTTGTGGCGGTGATCGGCAAGGGCGGACGGCATATCTCCGCCGCCGATGCGGCTGACCATATTTTCGGCTACTGCGTCGGCAACGACGTCACCGAGAGAGTGTGGCAACACCGCACGGCCCAGTGGTCGCTTGGCAAATCCTTCGACACCCACGCCCCGATAGGTCCGTGGATCACCACCGCGGACGAGGTGGGCGACCCCCATGCCCTGGGTATCCGCTGCTTCGTCAACGGCGAGTCGCGGCAGGACTCCAACACCCGCCATCTGGTTTTCGATGTCTTTGCCCAGGTGGAGCAGCTGTCCCAGGCCATGACCCTGGAACCTGGCGACCTGATCTTCACCGGTACGCCCGGCGGCATCGGCGCGGCCATGGAGCCCAGGCGGTTTCTGAAGGCTGGCGATGTGGTGCGCTGCGAGGTCGAGGGGCTGGGCCACATCGAAAACCCATTCGTTCTGGAGGCTTGAAGCATGGCCCTTGATTGCGACGTGCTGATCGTCGGTGGTGGTCCGGTAGGGGTCACCCTGGCCCTGTTGCTGCAGGATGAGGGCGCGTCTGTTATCGTGGCGGAACAGGCCGCCGACATCTATCCGCTGCCCCGGGCCGCCCATATCGATCATGAGATTGTGCGGGTCTTCCAACGGATCGGCGTGGCCGATGAGGTCATGGCCAGCTCCAGGTGCGCCGACCGCTACGACTTTCTGACCGCCGCTGGTGAAGTGCTGATGAGTTTTGATACCGGCGCGGGACCGGGGCCATCCGGTTGGCCAGCCTCCAACATGATCCATCAGCCATCGATCGAGGCCGCCCTTCGCCTGAGACTGGCGACAAAGCCTCGCGCCGAGCTGCGGTCAGGCTGGACTTTCGGGGCTATGCGCGCCGACGACGAAGGGGTCGCCGCCGATTTTTCGACAGCTGACGGCGAACAAACCTTGAAGGCCCGCTATCTGGTCGGCTGCGACGGCGCCCGCAGCGCGGTGCGCGATGTGACCGGCATTGTCTTCGATGATCTCCAGTTCGACGAACCATGGCTGGTGATAGACACCATAGTTCACGACGCGGCTCGCTTGCCGCGTGCCAACCTGCAGATCTGCGATCCGGCCCGGCCTACCACCTGCGTGCTGATGGGCGAGGGGAGGCACCGCTGGGAATTTATGCTGCTTCCAGGCGAAACCGCCGAACAGGTGGTGGATGACGCGTTCATCGCCGATCTGCTCCGGCCCTGGGAGGTCGAGGGCGCGGTGACCCTGGAACGCAAAGCCGTGTACCGTTTCCATGCGCTGATCGCCCGGGACTGGCGCCAGGGCCGGGTTCTATTGGCCGGCGACGCGGCTCACCAGATGCCGCCTTTCGCTGGCCAGGGACTGTGCTCGGGCATTCGCGACGCCGCCAACGTGTCTTGGAAGCTGGGGGCCATCATCAGAGGTGAAGCCGCCGAGTCGCTACTCGACACCTACCAGACAGAGCGTGAACCCAATGTGCGCGCGATCATCGATATGGCGTTGATGATGGGCCGCACGGTCTGCATCACTGATCCGCCCGCCGCGGCTGCCCGCGATGCGGCGATGCTGGGGCAACGGCAGCGAGGCGGCGGACCGGGTGGCGGCCTCAGTTATCCGCCGATCTCGGCCGGGCGGATCCTTGTCGGATCGGCGGCCGCCGGCGAGTATTTCCCGCAACCCTGGTCCAGGCAGGAGGGACAGCCGCTCCGCCTGGACGACGTTCTAGGCGGTGGCCCCTGGCTGATCGGCCGGAGCCCCCGGGCCGGCGGCGCTCACCCTGGTCTTCGGCTTGCATGCTTGGCCGAGCCTGAACTCGCGCCTTTCGCCGACGATCTAGCCGGCTGGCTTGATCGTCGAGGCGCCGCTGCGGTGCTGGTGCGGCCTGATCGATACGTGTTCGGAACGGGAGAGGCTGACGATCTAGCCCGAGCCTGGATGTCCTGAGCCAATTGGAGCGTCGGACCAAATCGGGGCAATATCGAGTCAGGGTCGCGGAGAAAGCTCTGCAACCGGTTCAATGGCGCGAGCGATGTGCTAGCCCCGAGAGATGACCGCGTCAGACACTAGCCATCAGGGTCTTCGGATCGCCATCGGTTTTCCGAGCGCCGTGATGCTGGTGATCGGCGGCATCGTCGGCGTTGGCATCTTCGCCAACCCCGCGATCGTGGCGCGTAGCCTGCATTCGCCGGTTCTGGTTCTGGCGGCCTGGGGCTTGGGCGGCGTGATCGCCTTGCTCGGAGCGTTCGTATACGCCGAATTGGCCGCCCGCATTCCGGCCACCGGCGGGGAATATGTCTATCTACGCGACACCTATGGCCCCCTGACGGGCTTTCTGTTCGGCTGGACCACGCTGTTGGTCGTGCAGTCCGGCGGCATGGCGGCGGTGTCGATCGTGTTCGCCAAAAATATCAATGTACTGGCCGGCGGTGGCCTTTCCGAGCCGGTTGTGGTCGTGGCGGTTCTTGCGGGTCTCGCGATTGTCAACTGCGTCGGGGTGAAGTCGGGAAACGGGGTCCAAAGCCTTTTGGGCAGTCTGCGGATGGCGGCGATCGGCGCATTGGTGATCGCTGGACTTCTGTTGGTCCCCCACACATCCACCCAGACAGCGGCCCGGGTGTCGCAGCCCCCGCTCGACGCCTGGAAGGCGTTCGGCGGAGCGATGATTCCGGTGGTGTTCAGCTATGGAGGTTGGCAGACGGCCAATTTCGTGGCCGGAGAGATAAAGAACCCGGGGCGCAATCTGGCCCGCGCCCTTCTGGCGGGCGTCGCGGCGGTGATCGTCCTCTATCTGTTGGTCAATATCGCCTGCCTGCGCGCCCTCGGGGTCGAGGCCCTGGGCAAGACTCTGACTCCAACCTCCGATGTCCTGGCCCTATCTGTCGGCCCCACGGCCGGGAAGCTGGCCGCCGCAGCCATAGCGCTTTCGGCCTTGGCGTTTCTGAGCCAATCGATGCTCACCGCCCCCCGAGTCTGCTTCGCCATGGCCACCGACGGTCTGTTCTTCAAACGCGTGGCGACGGTGGCCCAAGGCAGCCGCGCGCCGGCCGTGGCCATCGTGCTGCAAGCCACCTGGACCGGCGTCCTGGCCCTGTCCGGGAGATACGACCAGATCCTTTCCTATGTCGTCTCGATGAACTTCCTGTTCTTTGCGCTCAGTGCTTCCTGCCTGTTCGTCCTGCGACGGCGGGAACGGCGCGACGGGGCCAGGGAGACAGGTGACGCGTTCCGGGCGCCGTGGCATCCTTGGACGACCGGCATGTTCATCCTGGCTTGCCTGGTCATCGTCGGCTGCTCGTTTTGGGCCTATCCCATCAACAGTCTGATCGGCTATGCGATCCTGCTGATGGGCGTTCCGCCCTATCTTTACTGGCGCCGCCAGCAACGACAGGAGTCTTCGCCGAACCCATGACCGCCTCCAGCCGCCGTGTGCAGTCCGACTATATGCGCTTCGCCAAGCTGGACACCTCGGCCCGCTACGGACTGGCCAGCAGCGGTGTCGCCGATTGCGCCCTCGCCGATCTTGATCTCGCCATCGACGACCTGGCTCTGCATGGCCCCAATTCCTACGGTTACGTCCCGCTGGTCGAGCGCATCGCCGGCCGCTTCGCTATCGACAGCGTGCATGTGGTGACCGCCGCCGGCGCCTCGTTCGCCAATCACCTGGCCATGGCGGCCATTCTCAGCCCTGGCGACGAGGTTCTGGTCGAAGACCCGACCTACGAGTTGCTCGTTTCTACCCTGGGCTATCTCCAGGCTGACATCCGTCCGGTCGTCCGCCGACCCGGCGACGGCTGGAGCCTGGACGCCAACGCCGTGGCCGCCCGCCTGACGCCAAGGACGCGGCTGGTTGTGCTTACTAATCTGCATAATCCCACCGCGGCTCTGGCGGATGAGGCCGCGATCGAGGCCATTGCCCGGGCCGCCGACAAGGTGGGAGCCCTGGTGCTGATCGACGAGGTCTATCTGGAGCTGATGTTCCGATCGGGTAAGACGCGCACCGCCTTTCGTCCGGAGGGCAATATCGTCGTCACCAGCAGTCTCACCAAGGCCTATGGCCTCAGCGGCCTCCGCTGTGGATGGATTCTCGCACCCACCATATTGGCCCAGAAGATGCGGCGACTAAACGATCTCTTCGCCTCCTTGCCGCCGCACATGGCCGAGCGAATGAGCGTGATCGCCTTCGACCGGCTACCGGCCCTGCGCACCCGGGCGAACACCATGATCGACGCCAATCGGGCCGCCTATCGCGAACTCCTGGGTGGTCATCCCGGCCTCGACCAGGTGATCTTTGATCAGGGCACGACGGTGTTTCCGCGTCTGACCGCCAGCGATGGCGACGACTTCTTCGAGCGCCTGATGACCCGGTTCGACACCAGTGTGGTCCCGGGGCGCTTCTTCGGCCGCCCCGATCATATTCGTATCGGATTGGCTGGAGACATAGCCATGACCCGCCAGGGTCTGGAGAGGATAGCCGAGGCTCTGCCGGTTCCCTGAACCCCCGCGATCGTTGACGCCGCCTATCGAACGACCAGCCGTGTGTACAGATGCCAGGTGGCATAGCCGAGCACTGGCAGTACGACGGCTAGGCCGATGAACGCGGGGAGGGCCCCCAGAACCAACAGGCCCGCGACCCGCAGGCCCCAGGAAGCGATGACGCCGGAGTTCTTCCGGAATGCGTTGATGGATGTGTTCACGGCTGTCAGCGGTCCCGCGGTTCCATCCACCACCATCGGAAATGAGACCAGACTGAGGATCAGGGTAGCCGCCGCGAACGCGAAGCCGGCCAGGTTCCCGAGCAGCACCATGGTCCAGCCTTGTGGCGTGGTAAGTACGCGTCGGAGGAAATCAGCCGCGCCTGTTGACGGGGCGACACCAAGGGTTGCGGCGGCGATGACCGCCGCTGTCAGCAACCATCCAACGAACAGCGCGGCCAAGCCCGCCGTCAGTATCGCCAGACCGGCCCGGCTCCGACCGTTCAGGGGATCGAGAAAATGCATCCAGCTTGAATCCAGCCCCGCCTCCCTGCGGCGGGCGATTTCATAAAAGCCCGATGCGGCCGCTGGGCCGAGGATCGAGACTCCGGCGATCAGCGGGAAGAACATCGGCAGGAAGGTGTCATCGAAAGCGACCGCGGCCGCCAGAAAGCCGAGCAGCGGGTAGAGTAGGGCGAGGATGAGAATGTCGCCACGCTTCTCCCGGAAGTCCTTCCATCCCTGGGCGAGCGCCCAGTCGAGATCGCTCTCGGAGATGCGCCTTACGGCGGGCGCCGGCGGCGCGGCGGAAAGACTATCGGCATGAAGCAGGGTCATGGGCGAATCTCCCTTGAGCTGTCACCGCCCACGCGCGATTCCGCGCTTTTCCTAGGAGCGATAATCATTCGCAAAGCAGAGTTGACGCGAGGGCGCCGTCACCGTCAAATCAACAACCAGTGATCGGCATCAGGCGCCCATGCCGTTAAGGCCAACGGCGATCAGGCCCACGATCAGAATACCGGCGGCGACAGCGGAGCCAAGGAACAGCAAAAACATCCGCGCCAGTGTTCCCACGATGCTCGTCCGGTAGACGCCACGCATATGGGCGAACAGGTGGATCGGCGCTGGGATCAGCATGAGTGAGCCCCAGTCATCCCCCGATCGTGCTGACCCCCATGGCCAGGATGATCATCAATCCGAGGGCTGAAAGGGAATGCAGGGAAAATATCGTATGATCGAATAGATAGAAGCGACGCTGGAAGATGAACAACACGCTGAGGAGCAGGGCGGAGATCGGCAACATCAGAATGGCGAAGCGTTCCGACCATTGCTCCAGGATCAGATAGAACCGTTCCGGGTCCGCCAGGGTTCTGTTCAGCCGTTCTTTGAGCCAATTGCCGGCGGCCTCATCGGATTTATCGCTAGCGATCCGAACCTTGACCTTGCTCACGGCTGCCTGGACCCTGGCTCTTTCCTCGGGCGTAAGGTCGGACAAGCTCTTGGCTTGCGTCGTCGTGGTCACGACCTTGCCACCCACTTTGGTGTGGGTCGTTGCGTTCAGAGGCCCCACCTTTACCCCGCTCGTCAGTCCGCCCACCAGGAACAGCGCCAACAGCACCACCAGGAACAGGCGCAGCGGTGGGATCTGCGGCGCTCGATGGCCTTCGAGGAAAGATCTGGTCAGGCGGCCCGGCCGGAACATCAGGTCGGGCAAGGTGCGCCAGAGCCGTCCATCGGCGTGCAGCAGCCCCTCCACCACCTCGGCCATCAGGCGCACGATCGAACGATGGAAATCCTCGCCGGACTGGCCGCACGCGTAGCACCAGGGTCCTTGCAGAGGTGTCGCGCAATTGGCGCAGGGCGTGCCCAAGGGTGGCGCATGTTTGGCCGCCATGCGGCGCACGAATCCCCCCGCGGATGCGCCGGCCGCCAACTCCAGTTCGCTAGACATGCCGCCCCCTGAATTTCGTCGACGATCAAGTCCTTATAGATATCAGGCCAAATGATAGGGCGGCGAGCGGACCTTGCGCCCCGTTCGAAGTTTTCTGCTATTCGATCGGGCATGAAAATCACGATTTCCGTTTTCCAACGCCTCGCGGTCGCTCTTGGCCTGTTCGGGACGTCGCCGGCTTTGGCTGCTTCGCCGCCCGCCTTGGAGTCGACCAGTGGCATGGTGGTGACTTCGCAGCACCTCGCCTCTGACATTGGCGCCGATGTCTTGCGGAAGGGTGGGAACGCCATCGACGCGGCGGTGGCTGTCGGCTACGCCCTGGCCGTCACCCATCCCTGTTGCGGCAATCTGGGCGGCGGCGGCTTCATGCTCCTTCACCGGGCGAACGGCCAAAACGCCTTCATCAACTTTCGCGAGCGCGCGCCGATGGCCGCCACCGCGGACATGTACCTCGATGCCCAGGGAAACCCGATCCCGGAGAAAAGCCTCGCCGGTTGGCTGGCCGTGGGCACGCCCGGCACCGTTCTCGGGCTGGAAACCGCGCTCAGGCAATTTGGAACCATGAGGCGCGAAGACTTGATCGCCCCAGCGATCCGCCTCGCCGACGAGGGATTTGTTCTGCGCCAAGGTGACGTGGGTGTGATCAACGCCGGCGCCCTGACCGCGCCGGCCGGTTCGACCGTGCGGGCCATCTTCAGCAACGGCGGCAAACCCTTCGTGGACGGCGACCGGTTGGTCCAGAAGGATCTGGCGGCGTCACTGAGCTTGGTCAGCGCCGGTGGGGCCGAGGCGTTCTATCGCGGAACCAACGCCGATTCCGTTGCGGCCGCCGCCAAGGTGGGCGGTGGCCTCCTAACGAAGGCGGACTTCGAATCCTACACGGTCACTCAGGACGCACCGGTCATCTGTTCCTATCGCGGCTATACGGTGGTCTCGGCGCCGCCGCCGAGTTCCGGTGGGGTGACGATCTGTGAAATGCTGAACATCCTCTCGGGATACCCATTGAGCCAATACGGCTATCGCTCGGCGGCCGAGGTGCACGTGATGACGGAGGCGATGCGCCGCGCCTACTTCGATCGCAACAACGCTCTGGGGGACCCCGCCTTCATCGACAACCCGGTTGGACGGCTGACCTCGATCGCCTATGCCGACAAGCTCCGCGCGACGATCGAACCCGACCATGCCACGCTGTCCGCCAGCCTTGGCGCCGCCACCGCGCCGCATGAGAATGCCAACACCACCCACTACTCGGTTGTCGACCGCTGGGGGAACGCCGTCGCCGTGACCTATACGATCAACGACGACTTCGGCGCCAAGCTGATCGCCGGACGGACAGGCTATCTGCTCAACGATGAGATGGATGATTTCACCGCCAAGCCGGGGTCTCCCAACGGCTTCGGCCTGGTGCAGGGCAAGGCCAATGCCATCGCCGCGGGCAAGCGGCCGTTGAGTTCAATGGTCCCGACGATCGTTCTGAAGGACGGCAAGCCGGTGCTGGTGGTCGGATCGCCAGGCGGCGCCCGCATAATCACCACGGTCCTGGAGATCCTGGTGGCGGTGATCGACCACCAGATACCGCTCCAGGATGCGGTTGACGCGCCGCGCTTCCACCACCAGTGGCTGCCCGACACTCTGCAGGCCGAGCCCGGCGCCTTGACTCCCGAGGTGACCAGGGCGCTTGAGGCGATGGGCCATAAGGTCGTACCGCTTGAGGTCTGGACAGCAGGCAATTCCGCCGCCGTCATCGGGGTTTCGCCGCACGATCCAGCGACCGCAAGGGCGCTCGGATTTCCGCACACGGACGTTCTGTTAGGCGCGAATGACATCCGCACCCCGGCGGGGTCAGCCGCCGCACCTTGATCGTGGCTGCCCGTTGCGGTGTAAGGTCGCCCGCAAAAAGGGAGCTAATGCCATGTCCGATCTCGTCCTGCGTTCCGATTCAGAAGGGGTAGCCCAACTCACCCTGAACCGACCCGACAAGTTGAACGCCTTGAATGTCGCTTTGTTCGAGGCGCTGGAAGCCCAGGTCGCGGATATCGAAAAAAATCCGGTCGGCGTTGTAGTGCTGCGTGGTGCGGGCCGTTGTTTCTCGGCCGGCCACGACCTGGGTGACATCGCCAGCGGCGAGAGACTGCCCAGGGCGAACTATCAATCGCATGTGATCGAACGCCTGGCCAATCTGCCGATACCGGTAATAAGCGCCGTGCACGGACATTGTTACACGGGCGCCCTGGAGCTGGCCCTGGTGGGCGATATCGTTCTGGCCGCCGAGTCGGCCAGGTTCGCAGACACCCATGCCAAATGGGCCTTAACGCCTGTTTGGGGTCTCAGCCAGCGCCTGCCCCGCCGTGTCGGGACCTACAAGGCGCGCGAAATGATGTTCACCTGCCGCACCTATTCCGGCCGGCAGGCCGAGGCCATGGGATTGGCCAATCAGTGTGTGCCGGACGGTGAGTTCGATACCGCATTGAATTCGCTCACCGCCGAGATTCTCGCCAATTCATCCTTCAGCCACGCGGCGAATAAGCGCCTGTTGCTCCACACCGACGGCTTGCCCGTCGCCGCCGGCCTCTCGCATGAGATCTACCATGGCGAGGGCAGGGGGCCGGACATGGAGACCCGAATCGGGGCGTTTACCCGCAAGCGCTGAAGGCGTCGCGATCCCGAATTCGGGCCAGGGTGGACTTAATGAACGCCAATTGATCCGCAAGGGTGGCTGGCGCGGGAAAGACGCCATCCAGCGCTGCGGTGCCCACGGTAAAGGCGGCGGCTCGACAAGCGACGACGGCTTCCAGCCGCTCCACGCAGTCCAAAGACCCCGCGATCACCACGGGCCGCGCGCCCGCCGCCGCGCAGACCCCTTGCATCAAGGCGTCCGCGTCACCCTTGAAGCGATAAGCCAGCAGGTCGAGGCCATCCACGCCGGGGGTTGCCAACAACCGCCGTGCGCTTTCGACAATCGTCGCCACCGTACCCGCTAGAACGCTGGGGTGACCGACCACTTCGCCGGGAAACGGATAGTAGCGGATCGTCGATCCCGCGATGATCGGTGTCACCAATTCGGGCCGCACCCCGCCCATAAGAACATCGACTCCGAGGTCCACGGCCATTCTGGCGGAGTTCGCCTCGCTGTCCTCGCCATGGCTGACCACCTCCAGATAGGTCGTCGCCCCGGCCGTCCGAATAGCCATGGCAAGTCGCCGCAACGCCTCGGGTGGCAGGCCGACGTCCTTGAACCCCACATGACGCACGCCGGCGCCTAGCACTTCTGGCAGGCGCGCTTCGGCGTCTTCGATGGTTCGATCCGCCCGCGTCAGCATGAAGATGAAGTCGGGCGCCATGGCTCAACCGCCGGTCATGGCGATGGCCTGTTTCAGCGCATAGGCCAGGCTAGCGGGGTCGGCGAGGCCCTTGCCGGCAATGTCGAAGGCCGTGCCGTGATCGACGCTGGTGCGCACGAACGGCAGGCCCAGGGTGGCGTTGACGCCATTGTCGACGCCTAGATACTTCACCGGGATCAGGCCTTGATCGTGGTACTGGGCCACAACGACATCGAATTCGCCTTTCCTGGCGCGCATGAACACCGTGTCGCCGGGCCAGGGACCCGAGGCCTCAATACCCTCGAGCCGCGCGGTGGCGATCGCTGGGGCGATGATCTCCAGGTCCTCCCGACCGAACATGCCGCCCTCGCCGGCGTGAGGGTTCAGCCCCGCCACCGCGACCCGGGGCTTGGCGAAGCCGAATGCCAGACCCGCCCGGTGCGCTAGTTTGATGGCGCGGCTCTCCGCCTCGGGGGTTACGGCGGCGATGGCGTCGGTCAGGGACATATGGATCGAGACCAGGACGACGCGCAGTTCGTCGTTAGCCAGCATCATGGCGACGTCAGTCACTCCGCATCGTTCAGCCAGGATCTCGGTATGGCCTGGATATCGAACCCCCGCCGCGTACATGGCTTCCTTGTTGAGGGGCGCGGTGACCATGGCCCGCACTTGTCCCGCCAGAGCTAGGTCGATGGCCTTCTGGACATAGGCAAAGGCGGCGGCGCCGGAACGCGCGTCTATCTGGCCGGTCGGCAGGTCGGCGGGCAGATCGGGGGCCGGCTGCAGTACGCAAAGCGTCCGTGCGTCGCACCCCACCGCCTGTGACGGGTCGGTCACGGGGACGATCGCGATGTTCACGCCCAATAGGCTCGCCGCCCGCCGAAGAACGCCGGCGTCGCCCACCACCAACAGGTCCGCCGCCGGCCGCCCAGGATCAGCGGCCAGCTTGACGATGATTTCCGGCCCGATGCCGGAGGGATCGCCCATGGTCAGAGCAATGGGAGCAGGGGAAGGAGGCGACTTCGTGGTCATTCGTCTTGCCTAGGGGCCAACGCGTGCGCGATCCAGCGCGCGCCAGCCGAACCGCAATAGTGGCAGGGCCGAGATGGCAAAGTCGACGATATCGTCGATCAGCGCGACGTCGCGAAGACGATCGGGGACCATGGGGCGGCTGGTCACGAAGTTGCGCAGTTTCAACACCTCACCGACGGGCGAAGCGGCGAAGGCCTCAAAGCCCTTGGGCGGTCGGGTGAGGGCGTTGCCCATCGATAGGCCAAGTCCAGCTTCGGCGAGAGCGCTTTCTACCTCATCCCAGGCTTCCGACCTGTCGGCGATCGCATGGCGCAGGGTTGCGAGATCCTTGGGTTCGGGTCCGTAGAAACCCGCTGCCATCATCGATCCGTCCTCGCCGCCGATCTGAATATAAAGCAGTCCGTTGGACATCTTGATCCCATCCCGGGTCATCACCGCGCCAGCGTTGGTCTTGTAGAGGTTCTTGTTCTTGGAAAACCGCACATCGCGGTTGATGCGGAACAGGGATCTTTTGGCGTCGCCGGTCAACGGAATGTCGTGGGCCGCGAACGCGAACGCCAGGGCCTCCACCAGCGCGCCCAGCGGATCACGAACCTGCGTCTCATAGATGGTCTTGTTGGCCAGGAACCAGTCCCGGGTCTGGCTGGCGGCCAAGGTTTCGAAAAATGGCAGCGCGCCGGCGCCAAAGCCGACAAAGGCGGTGGGCGTGATTTCAGTGGGAACTTTGCGAGCCATGGTGGCGGAGCCTCACACATTTCAAGGGGCGATTGATACGGTCATCACCCCAGCTATTCTCAACGCCCTCTCGGAAATCGTCGATTGTGTGAAGGGGCGCCTCCGGCCCAAACCCTATTGAAGATTGGCCGGCTCCGAATGGCCTGGGTTTGGACCACGTAATATCATGAACAGATTCTGGATCGTCGCGGGGCAGATTTTCGTGCTTTCCCTCGCCTTGCCCGCACTGGCGGCCGATGGGATCGCCGGGATCTGGCGCGCCACCGCTGATGTTCAGGGCGGCGCCATACCCTTTCGCCTCAGCCTGGAAGGCGCCGACGCGGCGGTGCGCGCCCATTTTTTCGACGGGCCGCGGGCCATCAATCCATCGAGCGAGGGCGCCTTTAAGGATGGTCACCTGCATCTGTTCTTCCCGAACTACGCAGCCAATCTCGACGCCACCATTGAGAATGGCCGCCTGGAAGGCGCCTATGTTACTCCCACGCGCACGATGGTGATCCACGCGCTGAAGGCCAGTCAGGGACCCACCGCCCTGGCCGCCGCCACACCCGCTATCGGAGGGGAATGGATCATTCCCCTTGCCAGCGATAAGGGCGAGACGGCCTGGCGGCTGACCGTCAAGCAAAACGGCGGCGAGGCGGAAGCAGCCATCCTGCGTATCGATGGCGACACGGGGACACTGGACGGGCGTTACGAGGGCGGGACCTTTCGCCTGTCACATTACGCGGGCGAGCGTCCGGGCCTGTTGGAAATCACCCCCCAGGCCGATCGCACCTTGAAGCTGGTGCTGAACGACGGTTCCGGGCCGCGAGCGCTAATCGCGGTGCGCCCGACAGTGGCCGCGCGCCAGGGCCTGGCGCCCACCGACCCGACCCGGCACACCACGGTTCAGGACAAGACCGAGCCGTTCCGATTCGCCTTTCCTGATCTGACCGGCAAGCTGGTCAGCAACACCGACGCACGGTTTCGCCACAAGGTGGTGGTGGTCGATGTGATGGGCAGCTGGTGCCCCAATTGCCACGATGAGGCGCCGTTTCTCCAGGCGCTGTACGCCAAACATCACAAGGATGGTCTTGAGGTCGTCGGTCTGGACTTTGAACAGCGGCCGGACCAGGTGGCCGATCCAAAGCGCCTGCGGGCCTTCATCGCTCGCTATGGCCTGACCTACACCACCTTGCTGGCTGGGGAGACCAAGGACGTCAACGCCAAACTACCGCAGGCTGTTCGTCTCAATGCCTGGCCGACCACCTTCTTTCTCGGCCGTGACGGCCGGGTGAAAGCGACCCATGTCGGCTTCACCAGTCCCGGCAGCGGTCCGCGTGACGCCGAGACCAGGCGCGAAGTCGAGCGCACGGTCGAAACCCTGTTGGCCCAAAAATAACCCCAGGAGACCTGACTTATGAGCCAATCCAAGCAGTTGCGCCTGGGCGCCTTCATGCGACCGGTCAGCATCCATACCGGCGCCTGGCGCTATCCAGGCTCGATCCCCGATGCCAATTTCAACTTCCCGGCGATCAAGAGTTTCATCCGGAAGCTTGAGGCGGCGAAGTTCGACGCCTTCTTCATGGCCGACCACTTGGCGGTGCTGAACATGCCGATGAACGCCCTCAAACGCAGCCATACGGTAACCTCGTTCGAGCCGTTCACCCTGCTTTCGGCTCTGGCCGCGGTGACCGAACACGTAGGCCTGATGGCCACCGCATCGACGACCTACGATCAACCGTATCACATCGCCCGCCGCTTCGCCTCGCTCGACCATATCAGTGGTGGGCGAGCCGGTTGGAACATCGTCACCACCTCCAACCCCGACGCGGCCCTGAACTTCGGACTCGACGAGGACATGGATCACGACGAGCGCTACGCCCGGGCGCGAGAGTTCCATGACGTGGTCACCGGCCTTTGGGATTCGTTCGCCGACGACGCCTTCATCCGCGATGTGGACAGCGGCATCTACATGGATCCGACGCGGATGCGGGCTCTGGCTCACAAGGGCAAATACCTGTCGGTGCGCGGGCCGCTGAACATAGCCCGGCCGGTGCAGGGCTGGCCGGTGATCATCCAGGCCGGCGCCTCCGATGCCGGCCGTCAGCTGGCGGCCGAAACCGCCGAGGTGGTGTTTGCGGCGGGCGGCTCCCTGGAAGCGGCCAAGAGTTTCTATGCCGACGTCAAAGGACGCGCCCGCGCCTTCGGGCGCAATCCCGATCACTTGAAGATCCTGCCTGGGGCCTTCGTTATAGTCGGTGATACGGTGGAAGAGGCTCGCGCCAAACGCGCCCACCTCGACAGTCTGGTTCACTATGACAGCGGTATAGGCAGTCTGAACAGCGCGCTGAATTTCGACGTCTCGGGCTTTGATCCCGACGGCCCCTTACCGGAAATCCCGCCAAGCAACGCGAGCCAGAGCGCCCGTGATCGCATCGTCACCTTGGCGGCGCGTGAGGGTCTTAGCATCCGCCAACTGGCCGCCCGCACCGGCAGCTATGGTGGCTTGGCAATGGTTGGGACGCCAAAAACCATCGCCGACGATATGGAGCGCTGGCTATACGAACAGGGCTCCGATGGCTTCAACATCATGTTTCCCTACCTGCCCGCGGGTCTGGACGATTTCGTCGATAAGGTGGTTCCCGAGCTTCAACGCAGGGGCCTTTTCCGAACCGAATATGAGGGCGCCACTCTGCGCGAAAACCTTGGTCTGCCACGCCCCGCCAACCGTTTCTTCGAACAGCACGCCCAGGCGGCGGAATAGACACCTGCAAACGGACCTTCAACTCGCTGGCAAACGGGCTTTGGTTACAGGCGGCAGCTGGGGCATCGGCAAGGCCATCGCCCGGCAGCTGGCGCTCGAGGGCGCCGATGTGGTGATCTCGGCCCGCAACGCCGGGGAGCTGGCGGCCACCGCCGCCAAACTGGCCGCCGAGATGTCGCCATAGGCCGGATCGTCGACGCGACCGAGGTCGCCGATATCGTCGCGTTTCTGGCCTCGCCCCGGAGTATCGCCATCAACGGCGACGCTATCGCCTGCGGGGGCGGAACCCGTGGCGCAATCCACTATTAGGCCGCCAGAGCCTGGTCCAGATCCGCCAGGATGTCGTCGATGTGCTCAATCCCGATCGACAGGCGCACATAGCCGTCGGACGCCCCCGTCGCCAGCCGCTCCTCGGCCGAGAGCTGGGAATGGGTGGTGGATGCCGGATGAATGGCCAGGCTGCGGGCGTCGCCAATATTGGCGACATGATAGAGCAACTTGAGACTATCGATGAACCGCCGTCCAGCGTCGACGCCGCCGGCCAGCTCAAAGCCCACCAATCCGCCATAGCCGCCCGTCAGGTATTTGTCGGCCCGCTCACGTTGAACGCCCCCCTGGCATGACGGGTGGATCACCGTGGCCACTTCTGGCCGGGTGATAAGCCAATCGGCCACCGCCTGGGCGTTGCGGCAATGCTCGTAGATACGCAAAGGTAGGGTCTCGACACCCTGCAGGATCTGGAAGGCGTTGAATGGCGAGAGCGCGGCGCCCAGGTCGCGCAGCAGGATCACCCGCGCGCGGATGATATAGGCGATCGGACCCATCGCCTTCACCGCCTGGGTCCACACCGCGCCATGATAGCTGCGGTCGGGGGTGTTCAACAGCGGCTGACGTTCCGGGAACGCCTCCCAGTCGAAATTGCCCCCATCAATGATCATCCCGCCGATCGAGGTGCCATGGCCGCCGATGAACTTGGTGGTGGAATAGACCACGATGGCCGCGCCGTGATCGAAGGGACGGCACAGCAGGGGGGCGGCGGTGTTGTCCATGATCAGCGGGATGCCGTATTCGCGGCCGATCGCCGCCACCTCGGCGATGGGAAACACGCTGAGTTTAGGATTGGGCAGGGTCTCGGCGTAGTAGGCGCGGGTCCTGTCATCGGTGGCTCGACGAAAGGCCTCCGGATCGGCCGGGTCGACGAAGCGTACTTCGATACCCAGGTCGCCCAGCGTGTTGGCGAACAAGTTCCAGGTGCCGCCATAGAGATCGGTCGAACTGACCACATTGTCGCCGGTCCGGGCCAGGTTCTGGATCGAGAACGCGGAGGCCGCCTGGCCCGACGCCACCGCCAGAGCCGCCACTCCACCTTCCATCGCCGCCAAGCGTTGTTCGAGGATGTCTACGGTCGGATTGCCGATACGAGTGTAGATATTGCCCAACTCCCGCAGGGCGAACAGGTTGCCGGCATGCTCGGTGCTTTGGAACTGATAGGAAGTGGTCTGATAGATCGGCGGCGCCACGGCTCCGGTGGCCGGATCGGCCCGCCAGCCGGCATGCAGAGCCAGAGTCTTGGGGTGGAGCTTTCGATCGGTCATGGCCTGGTTCCTCGCTGCGGGCTTCTTCAGCTCAGTCTACCGTTGAGGAGCGTGGCGATCGAACCCTAAATTGGCCTCGCTAGGCGTCCTGCGAGAGAATGACGGCGGCATAGGGGCCAAGGCCTACTTGGCCCAAAAACGGCATGCCGTCGGCCTCATCTTCGGTGGCCCATAGGTCCAGGCAAGGCTGATCGCCGAAGGCTGTGCTGTAGCCTCCCCAATCGCCATTGAACCGAACCCGCCAGAGACCGCCGCGTGGCAATCCGATGCGATAGTCTCCGTAGGCGCGGTCGGCCAGGTTGGCGAGAACGATCACGTCATCGCACGGACCGCCCTGGTCCCAGCGGTGGAAAGCCAAGACCTTGTCGGTCTGGTTGACGTGGTGGACATCGACATTCTGGCCCCTGAGGCCTCGTGTCGTATCGAACCAGTTCCTCCGCAGGTGAATCAGGTCGCGGTAACAGGCCAATATCCCGGCGAACCGGTCGGCCAGGGACCAGTCAAGCGCTTCGGCGTCGGACCAGGCGCCACCCTGCAAAAACTCCTGACCCATGAAGATCATCGGTATCCCTGGAGCGGTCAGGACCAGGGCGGCGCCGAGGGTCGCTCGCTTCTGGGAAGGGGTGCTATCCGGCTGGCCAGGCCAGATCATCTCCGGGACCCGGGAATGACCGGATGACGCGGCCACCTCGTCGTGGGACTCGATGTAGATCACACGTTCGAAGGCATTGTCGTTGAACTTTTGGGCGATGACGTCGGCCAGCCGTTGCATGTCGCGCTTGCTGTCGTCGGACGAAACGATCGTATCGCGCACGCCATGCAGGAATCCGGATCCCCATTGGGCGCCAAAACCGAGGCCGCCGGAGCCAACCGATCTGGTGATCGTGGCGTTGTCGTACATATCCTCGGCGATGGTCAGCTTCCAAGGCTGGCGGTCGGCAATCTCGGTGTTGATCCAGGCCAGGAGCGCCTGTCCGTCCGGTAGATCGGCGCCTGGGTCGTTGTCGGCGCCCTTGGCGCTGCGGATCCAGCTGGTGGCGTCGAAGCGCAATCCGTCACACCGTTGCTGAAGGACCCAATAAAGCGCGTTATCGCGAAGATATTGCCGCACCTCGCCGCGCCCATAGTCTGGGCGGGTGTCCCCCCAAGGGGTCTGGCGACGCCAGTCGTTGTAGAAATAGATGCCCCCGTTACCGTCCTGGCTCCAGCCGTCGAACTGCCACAGGTCGAGATCGTCCGGCCCCAAATGGTTGTAGACGACGTCGTAGATCACCGCGAGGCCATGAGCATGGGCGGCGTCCACCAGCCGGGAAAACCCGCTCGGACCGCCATAGTGATCCTCGATGGCGAAGATGTTGGCGGGGTTGTATCCCCACGACAGCGTGCCCGGGAATTCGTCCGACGGCATTACCTGAATGGCGTTGACACCCAGGTCGCTCAGATAGCTGAGCTTGCCGAGCACAGTCTCGAAATCCCCCCGGCCATCGGAATTGTGAGGATCGAATTCGAAACTGCCGACATGGAGCTCATAGATCACCAGCTCGTTCGACGCCGGGGCGACATAACCCTCGGTTGTCCAGGCCAGGTCCGTGGCGGCGATGATGCTGTTTCCCGCCGAATGGGTCATCGACAGCGCATACGGATCGTTCTTCCACAGCACCTCGCCGGTCGCGCCATTGGTGAGTACGAATTTGTATTGGTCGCCAATGGCGGCGCCATCAATATCCAGCGACCAATAGCCGTCACTTTCCGGCTTCATAGGCGATGCTTCGGGATTCCAAGCGTTGAAGCCGCCCGCCACCGCCACCGCGGAGGCGAAAGGCGCCCAGACGCGAAATGTGACCCCGCCGGAGTAGGGGACCGCGCCCATGCCCGGACGTGTGGATGGAACCATTGCACTCACCTGTCCTTCATCACTCGCCCAAACCCCCGTCGACGAGCCATGAATGGCAAAAGCATAGGTATGGTTCCGGATCGAGGAACTGTTCGACGGGGGCGGGCGTGGAAAACCAAATTCGCCGCTTTGCCGTGCAGCACCCGCCTTGGCCCGGCGGAAAATACCGGTCAGGGTGAGGAAGGACCAGAATGGGCCGAGGAGGAAATAACCATGGGCGTGCTTGAGGGCAAGGTCGCGATTATCACCGGCGCGGCGCGCGGCCAGGGCGAGGCGGAGGCCCGGCTGTTCGCGCGCGAAGGGGCGAGGGTGGTTCTCACCGATATTTTGTCGGACCTTGGCTCGCGGGTTGCGGATCAGATTGGCGAGGCGGCCCGCTTCATCAAACATGACGTCGCCTCGGAGGCGGATTGGCAGACCGTGATCGCGGAGACTCTCAACGTCTTTGGCCGGATCGACATCCTGATCAACAACGCGGCGATCTACCGCCCGCTGAGCCTGGAGGCGACGACTCCGGCGGTCTTCGACGAGGCCTATGGCGTCAACCAGAAGGGGGTCTTTCTGGGCATGCGCGCGGTGCTCGAACCCATGAAGACCGCGGGTGGCGGCGTGATCATCAACACCGCCTCGGTGGCCGGGGCTAAGGGAACCTCGGGTTTGTTCGCTTACGCCGCCACGAAATGGGCCGTGCGCGGCATGACCAAGGCTGGGGCCCTCGAGCTGGCGCGTCATAAGATCAGGGTCAACGCCATCCTTCCCGGGGTTATCGACACGCCGATGCTTGAAGGAGCCTCGGCCCGGATGACAGAGGCCATGCAGCGCGCCACGCCGTTGCGCCGGCAGGGCCTTGTCGAGGAGATTGCCGCCGCGGCGCTTTACTTGGCTTCGCCAGGCGCCGGCTTCGTGACCGGTGTCGATTTGTTCGTCGACGGCGGCCTTTCGCTCTAAAGTCGCGCGAACGCCAAGAATGACGAGCTAAACCGTAGCCATTTTGGTCGTCACCCGCGCGCCGGCGGTCAGAAGGCGGTGGATCGGACACATGTCGGCGATTTCCATAAGGCGGGTTCGCTGCTCATTGCTTAGATCGCCGCCGAGACGGATATGGCGGATGAAGGTATCCGCCGGTTGTTCGCCCGCCTGGCGCTCGTGCGTGACCGCCACATGCACCGCGCCGAGTGGCCAGGCCTTGCGCTTGGCGTAGAGGCGCAGGGTCTGGCTTGTGCAGGCGGCGAGACCAGCCGACACCAGGTCATGAGGCGTGGGACCAAGGCCCAGTCCACTGAGCCCGACAGGCTCGTCGGCGACGAACCGGGCGGGTCCCGCGCCGATCAGGATCTGCAGGCCGCCGTGCCCGCTGTCGTCCGCCGTGGCGGGGTTCGATTGCGCGTCCATCGTTGTCCTCCTCAGTGTTTGGATGTGACTATTTGGCGGGCCTGCCCCGCGTTACCAAGAATTCACCAAACTTGGCGCATCCATGTGCCTATCCCAACGCCTCTCTATCCATGAAGGGGGCGGCATTTCGCTGTCCAGTACACCAACAGACGGGAGAAATTTCAAATGGTCGAGCATGTTACGGGACTTCTGATGGGAGTCGTTTTCTGGGTCTTCGTGGCCGCGGTGATCCTGGTTCCGATTTACCTCAAGTTTCAGGATCGCCAGCGGATGCATGAAACCCTGCGGCTTGCCTATGAGAAGGGCCAGCCCGTGCCCCCTGAATTAATAGCGGCGCTGCAAAGCAATGTCGCGCCGATCCGGCCATCGACGCCCGAAAGCGACCTGCGCAGGGCCGTGGTGCTGATCGCGGTAGGTCTGGGTTTCGCCGGTCTCGGCTATGGGCTGTGGTACGGTCTGATGAGCACCAGCGAGATAGCCGCCAAGATTTCCGGTGGCTGCACGGCGGGTGTCGGCGCGATCCCAGGTCTGATTGGCGTCGCTTATCTGGTGCTCTGGGCCACCCGTCGCGGCGCGGCGAAGGTCTGAGCGGGTCGGGGGGCGAGATTGGGGCATCGCCATGGCCCAGTCAGCCGCTGAGCGCGCGTCAACCCATGATCTGGATCTGGTGGCTCAGGCCGCCACGGGTGATCGCAAGGCCTTTGGCGAGCTGGTGCGCCGCCATGGGTCGGCGGTGCGCGGTCTGATGCGCCGAATGGGCGCCGATCCG
>JANYFU010000326.1 GCA_025359665.1 Caulobacteraceae bacterium | reverse complement strand
GCGACGCGGGCCGTCAGGGCGCGCAATTTGTCGTCGAATGCAACGACCAGCCTGCGACGCGTGACGCCGTAGAACAACGCGCCCTCATCTATTCGACCGCCGCACATTTCCTCAAGGCAGATCGCCTGCGCGCAGAGCTGCACCTCGTCCGCCCGGTGGGACTTGGGCTTGCCCCGCTTGTACTCGACGGGATAGGGCCGTGGCGGTTTACCGCGAAATTCGATGACATCCGCTCTTCCAACCACACCAAGCGCGCGAGAGCGGATGGCCAGGCCACGGGCGATTCGTACGCCGGGCCGCGACTCGCCCCAGCCTGCATCAACACGTTCGTGAAGAATCCTGCCCTCCGCCGTGGCGCCGTCCTCAGCCCACAGGCCCTCGACGTGGATCAAGGCGCACTGCCGAGGACAGAAAAGGTGATGCTGGAGCGCGGAAAGGGGAACGAGAGAGTCTTCCTCGGAGGTGTCCATGATGCGGCTCGGCCCCGCCCAACCGGCCCTAGCGCTCGATCAGTTCTACGCCCTCCGGCAGTCCATCGCTGTCGACGGTGATGACATAGTCCGCAAAGGCTCGCGCCGCCGGCCAATTGTCGATCTCGTCAGCTCCGATGGCTCGACGCTCGCCCTTGTGCGTGCGCCAAGTCTTTACACGTTCGAACAGCTTGTGGGCTGGCGCATTGCCGAGGGGCGAGGAGTGTCGAAAAACAAAAAGCTTTCGGGTCGCCATTTCGCCTCGGGCCGCCGATCGGTCGTGTTCAAACATGCCGACCAATGCTTCGAACAGGAGTTCCAGGTCGGCGTCCGAAAAACCCGTTCCCTTTGTCGGATGAGAGGCGAGCGGCGCGGAGACGAAGCCATGCGCGCGATAGAGCCCATAAGGGACTATATGCTTTCTTCCCATGGTTCGACCTCCCTTGGCTTCGGCGTCGGCTTCCGTGGTCGCCGCCATACGTGTGATCGAAATTTCGAGGGGCAGCACAGGTTCTACGGAACTGGCGAAAGTGATTTGGACGGGGCCGCGCACCTGACCGGCGTTGACACCGGTCGTCATAACCGCGCCAAAGGCCCGGATGTCCCAGAAGTTGGCGCACATCCAATCGGTTAGCTCACGAGCTTTTCCTCGGTCCTTGGGACCCGCCTTTTGCTCTTTAGCGTCGGTCGCCTCCGGCATGATCGCGGTCCACGCCCGCCGGTGCTCGACGTTCAGTGTCGCCCCGTCTCGCATGTAGATTTCATGGCCCGGAACGTCGGTCTTGGCGAGAGCGACGTAGTTCCGAATCTTTCTTTTCAGCGCGACATCGGAGACTAGACCCCTGTTTGTCTCCGGGTCGAGCCGTGGCATGTTGCCAGCATCGGGATCGCCGTTGGGATTGCCATTTACTACGTCGAAATACAGAACAAATTCGTGGCGTTTGCTGACCGGCCCCCCGTCAATTATCGTCATTGTCGCCTTCCTCCTGTTCGATATCTTCTGCGGGGCGACCTGCGAACTGCGCCTTGCGTTGATGATAAAAGCCAATCACGAACCTGCCTTGGGCCTCCAACGACAGGGTGCGTGGCAGAGCTACCGGCAGCAGATCGCTGATGTCCTCGATCTCCCTCTCGATCCATCCACCCTTTCTCTCCTTCCGGAGCTTGCTCAGGTGGTTCTGCACGCCTCTGAGAAGAAGAGGAAAGACCGAAGCCGGGCTTGCCGATGCCGCGCCGAAGTATCGATCCCTGATGGTTGCATTGACCTTTCCAATGGCCATCCGCTGGGCGGCTTCCAGCAGGGCGAACATTCGTCCAAGCTGGTAGGGGGGGTCGTCGAGATCCCTTTGCAGGCTCATTAGCCAAGTCCTCTCCTCGTTCGGAAAACGTAGTCGGCGGTCGCGGGCGAGCACGGCTCGGATGGCGGCCGCATGCCAACCGCTTTCGGGGTTGTCACCGGCGCGAAGGCGCATGATGGCGGAGACGAGCAAGGTTCGCGGATAGCGGCCGCCTCCGAGGACAGCCCTCATCATCTCCCCCGCTAGTAGGGGTGGAATGTTCTCGAACTTTCCCTGAAGGGCCGTGGTCTTGACAAGAAGCCACTGCACAGCGGGCGGCGTCGCGCGCCACGGCGATGGAGCGATGGACAAATCGTCATAGTGTTGCGCGAGCCGCTGCGCGAACACCTCGAAACGGTCGTCCAGCCAATAGCGTACCGATAGCCGCGCCGCATTCGGCGCCAGACCAAGAACATGAAAACGAACACCTTCTGAAAGCCTGGGGTCGATATCCCCCAGTGGACGTCCCGCCGCCACGTCTCGGAGTGCGTCACGCAACTTGGCCGCTTGGCCTTCGTCGGCGTCGAGACTGCCATTGTCCGCGGTGGCTACCGGCGGGTTGAACCATTCCGCGAAGTTTTCCTCCGCCGCCTTGGCGGCTTCCTCTCCTGCCCCGGAAGCGTCGGCCCAGAAAACCACGGTGGCGTCGCCGATAGGCCGCGGCAGCCGATTGGGTCCACCCCGATCGAGCATCCGGTTCAAGGCGGCGCCATAGCGGAACGCGGCGCTCTCCGACGTTGGCGCATTATCACCCTGTTCCATGCCGTATGAAGTGGACGCGTCGAGGTTGAACGATACGAGAGCCGCGCCGGAGGTCTGTGCCCCTTCAACCCCTCGGATCGTCGGGTGGAGCCGTCGAATCCGCCCCGTCGCGCCGGTTACCAGGCACGCCCCTTCCGTCAGCGCGCCCGACTCCTGACCCGAGATCAGTGCTCGGGCGCCGGCGCTCTCATGCAGGAAGTGGCTGTCTCCTTCGAGTCGAAAAATCAGATTTGTATCCAGCATCTCCGGTGAGAACGGGCGCTGATCGAAAGAGTCCGATGCCCAAGTTTCCATGAATTTTCTAAATGCCAATAAAGCGAGATCACTAGCGCCTTCTAATAGATCCAAATGGCGCGACTTGAATGCGGCATGCTCTTCCGCCGCGCGTTTTCCAACGCCTGCCGTTCTTCCTAGCGTGTAGGCCGTCTTGTCCCAGAACAGGTTGGGCGAGACTCCAGCGGTTCTCTTCACCGCAGCGGGGACTTCCAGCAGGCGGGGCTGCGGTTTTTTGCCGGAATGATCGCGAAGATCAATCTTATCGATCGGCGCACCGTCAGCCGAGAGGACGACAACGAAGCTGATTTTCTCTCGTGAATATCCCGGCGACTCCGCCTCGCCTCGGGCCGCCATGCGATCATAATAGCGGTCAAGCGCCTGGAGAATCGTCACGCGACAAGGCCTTCGGCGAGACCTTGCTGTACGTCTAGTATCCCGTCCTTGAGCCGGGCTCGGAAGAACTTCGAGGATTTGTCGCCTGCGTGGTCGATGTCGTGCAGCATCCATCCAAGATCGCGGTCTCGCTGATCCGGTGGCAGGAGGCATTGGGGCGGGGCTGTGCCCTCAGGGATGAGTTCGAAGTCCGCCGCAAATTCTCGGGTTCCCAGGCAGGGTCGATGGAAACATTGGCCTGAAGCGGCGCGACGATTGAACATCGACAAATGCTTGGCGGCTGTGTCCTCGGCGCCCGCTTTCGCCGTCAGTTCGAAGTGGGCCTCTATCACATAGTCGACGTTCACGAGCAGCGTGGCCGCCCGCTGTTGGCGGTTCTCGTCGACGGCCAGCCCGAGCCCGACAGTAGTTCCGGCGCGCATGGCTCGTTCGGCCGTCATGGCGCTGATCTTCGCGCCGACTTCGTTGCGCCGAAACGACTGGAACTTGATGGGGGCTAGGACATGGATGCGGTCCACGATCCAACTAATGGCCGGCTTCCAGTGAATGGCCTCCAAAATCCCGCGCGCCGCCGAGGGCGTCATGACATCGTACGAGACACGTTCGACTTTCATTTCGGGCCGGGTGAAACACGCCCGCTCCCCCCAAACCCGAAGCCTGACGCCGTATGACATGATCCGCCCCTTCCTTTTTCGAGATGAGCACCGATTCTCTGGTCCGATAAAGAGCGTGTTTACGTTTTGTTCGAAGAGGGACGGCGCCTGGGCAGTGGATGCCTGCCTGGTTCAATCGATTATGTTGCTTTCGGCTGATCTGCTCCCAAATTCGTGGATGTCGAGGCCCGTCGGTGATCGGTAGTAGGATAGGTCCTCAAAACATAACATTTCATCGCCCACCGCCGGGTGGACCGGACGAAGGACCCCTTTTTCCAACCAAGCCCTGCGAGCCCTGCCCGGGATGGATACGGCATATTGTTGGAGGCGCCGGAGGTCGGTTGCCCGAGGCCTGTCCATCGCCCGGATTGCGCGGAATAGGTTTGTCGCCTCCAGATCGTCAGGATTGGAACGCCATGGAACGATCACCGGCTCCATGACCTCGTCTATCAGGTGAAACACTTCAGCGATGCTCCGGAAGGGAAAGGCGTGCGCGTCGGCGCGCTCGCGTATCGCCACGAGGATCCCGGTTCGACCGTCGATTTCCTTGGCGTCGAGGGCGTCGTCGCCTTTCTGCCAATAGAGTTCCTGGAAGTAGGCCTTCACCGCGTCGAGCCCTAGGATGTCCTCGTGGGCGCGTATCACGGGACGCGCCGCCTGCCAGAATGCCTCCAAGGCTCGCGGCGGCTTCGACTCGGCCGAAGAAAAGACAACGACCTTTCCGCTGGCGAGACGTCCTTCGCGATTGCAGCGACCCGCGGCCTGGGCGATCGCGTCTATTCCAGCGGCCGCTCGCCACACCTCGGGAAAGTCCACATCGACTCCCGCTTCGATCAGCGATGTCGCGACCAGCCTCACTGGTTCGTTCGCCGCCAGCCGGGTCCGAATCGAATGAATTACGGCTCGGCGATGACGGGGGCACATCAGCGTCGACAGATGGGTCGCGCCGGGCATGTGAGCGATGGCGTCGAACAAGGCGCGCGCATGGGCGCGACTATTGACGATACAGAGCATCTGCGGCTGCTCGGAATAGCGATCCGCGATGACATCGTCGGCAATAGGTTCGGCCAGCGTCTCCACCGTCACCCGCTTTAGCGCCGTGTAGAGCGCGCGCGGGTGCGGCGCGAGTTCGCGATCCTCGGGGATATCGAAGCCACCGTTGAACTCATCGCGTTTGAGAAGCGCCGGTTGCGTCGCCGTACAAAGGACGATGCTGGCGCCGTAGTTGCGGCACAATTCGTCTATCGCGGCCATGCATGGTCGTAGAAGAGGCAATGGTAGGGTCTGCGCCTCATCGAGAATAATGACGGCGCCCGCGAGGTTGTGGAGTTTGCGGCAGCGAGACGTGCGGTTAGAGAACAGGCTCTCGAAGAACTGCACCGCAGTCGTGACAACGATTGGCGCGTCCCAATTTTCGGCGGCGCGCCGCAGCTTATTCAACCCTGAACGCCCTTCGTCATCGGCGGCGGCCACGCCCCGCGGTGACGCGCCGCGATCCCAATCGAAGGTGGCGTGGTGTTCGAGAATGTCATCCGTTGTGGCGAGCGCAGCCCTGAAGACCTCCGCCGTCTGCTCGATTATGGAGGTATAAGGAATGACATAGACAACACGGCGCAGACTATGGAGTTT
>JANYFU010000440.1 GCA_025359665.1 Caulobacteraceae bacterium | reverse complement strand
TGATGATCGCCCTGGTGTTCGACGCGGTCATCGATCCGATGATCGGCCAGTTCTCCGACAATCTGCGCACCCGCTGGGGCCGGCGTCACCCGCTGATGTACGCGGCCGCCCTGCCGATGGCGATTCTCTATGTCGCCTTGTGGAACCCGCCGCATTGGGATCACCAGAACCTGTTCTATTATCTGGTGTTCATGGCGATCGCGATCCGGGCCGTGGTGTCGTTCTATGAGGTGCCCAGTTCCGCCCTGGCGGCCGAGTTCAGCACCGGTTACGACGAACGCTCGGTGATGCTTAGCTATCGCTACTTCTTCGCCTGGGTGGGCGGCCTAGCGATCAATCTGCTGGCCTTCGCCGTCCTGCTGGCCCCCGACGCCACCCACAAGATCGGCCAGCTCAATCCCATCGGCTACGGCCGCTATGGGCTGGTGGCTTCGGTGGTGATCTTCATTTCCATCCTGGTCTCCACGGCCGGCACTCACAAACAGATCCCCTATCTGAAGGCCCCGCCGGTCAGGCGGCATCTGACGCCCGGTCAGATTGTCGGCGAGATGCGGGAATCCTTAAGCAACCGATCGTTCCTATTCCTGTTGGCGGCCACCGTGACCGCGGCCATGGCCGCGGGCCTAGGCGCCTCGCTGAACAACTATTTCAATACTTTCTTCTGGGGTTTCACCGCCAAACAGATTTCCTTGCTCACCCTTGGCGTGTTCCTGTCGGCTATTCTGGCCCTCGGCGCCGCGCCCGCCCTTTCAAAGCGGTTCGGCAAGCGCACCACTTCGATAACCTTCACCATCCTATCGATCGTCGTCGGCCTGGGTCCGCTTTTCCTGCGGTTGGCTGGACTGATGCCGCCCAACGGCTCCCAAACGCTGCTTTGGATCATCTTCGCGACCTCGATCATCAACACCACCTTCATCATCGTCGCCCAGACCATGGGTTCTTCGATGATCGCCGATGTGGTGGAGGCCGCGGAGCTGAAGACCGGACGCCGCTCGGAAGGCCTGTTCTTCGCCGCCTCGGCCTTCGTGGCCAAGGCGGTGTCCGGGTTTGGCATTCTCGCGGCGGCCACATTGATCGAGGTGATCCATCTGAAGGCGGGGTCGAACCCGGCGACCATCTCGCCGGAGGTGACCCGTAATCTCGCCTTGGTCTATGCGCCGACGATCATCGCCTTGCACGCGGTCGGCCTCACCCTGCTGCTCGGCTACAAGATCAACCGTGCGTCGCACCAGGAAACGCTGCGCCAACTTGCGGCCGAGGCGGAGGAGGCCGTGCATACGGCTTGATCCGCATCGCCATACCTGCCAAAATTTTTCCAACACGTTCTAATTTCCAGACCACATGGATTTGGAACGACGCGGGAGACAGCCATGGCCGACGGCTTCGTTCTTGAAATTCCCGAGATGGTGGGCATTCCCCTCTCACCCAAGCGCAAGGCGCAGGCGTCCGCGGGACCCTGGCCCGAGGGCACGACGATCATCTCCGCCGACAGCCACATGCTGGAGACCGATCTCTGGATCGACCGATTCCCCGAGCATCTGAAGGACCAGGCGCCGCGGATGGAATTCCGTGACGGGGGCTACCAGCTGAGCGTGGCCGGCCGGCCGATGACGCCCGCGCCGATCGCCGCCGACCTATGCACGGCGATGGAGTGCAACCCGGGGTTGACCGATATCGAGGCGCGTCTGGCGGATCTCGACATCGAGGGCGTCGAGAAGGAGCTGATCTTTCCCCAGCGCCTGTTCGGACTGTTCATGTTCGGCGAGATGATGAACCGGCCAGAAACCTTCGGCGCCTACAACGAGCACATCGCGCAGGCCTGCAAGGCCGGCAAGGGTAGGCTGTTTCCGGTGATGATACCCAACTACTGGGACCCGGCCCGCGCCAAGGCCTCGGTAAACCGGTGTCAGGAATTGGGCGCCCGCTGCCTGATGGTGCCGATCAAGCCCGGCAAGGACATCGATGGCGAACTGATCCAATATAGCGACCCAAAGCTCGATCTGTTCTGGGAGGCGGTGGCGGAATCAGGCATCCCGCTGGCCTTCCACATCGGCGAAGCCATCCCCACGGCCGCGCCGGGGGCGGCGGGAACCTTCGTGCTCACGCAGATGCAAGGGTTCCGGCATATCTGGGGCCAGCTGACGTTCGGCGGTATTTTCGACCGGTTTCCCAAGTTGCGGGTGGTGTTCGTCGAGGGTGGCCTGTGCTGGGTGGCGTCGATGATTCACGACGCCGACATGATCTACAATTCCTTCCCCACGGCGATGAACCCCAAGCTGGCCCATCCGCCCAGCTGGTACTGGTTCAACCATTGCTACGCGACCTTCATGACCGATCCCGCCGGCCTGGAGCTGTTGCACAGGATCGGCGCGGACCGGGTGATGTGGTCGTCGGACTATCCCCACCAGGAAAGCACCTTCGGCTATAGCCGCAGCGCCATCCAGGCGGTGTTCGACGCCACGACAGTGGAGAACGCCCAGAAGATCCTGGGCAAGACCGCGCTCGATCTCTTCGACATGCGCTGAGGGGAATACTCTCGATGGCCTTCGACCTGCCCGCCCTGAGCGAGACCCCCGCCCTGAGCGAGACCTACGCCCGTAACGGGGTTGTTCTGCTGCCGCGCGCCCTGAACGAAAAGGCCCTGGCCGAAGCGTTGGCGGCCTGGGAGTGGAGCCTCGCCAATCCCGGGCCTGGCTCCAGCCGGTTCAAGTCGCATTCCGACGCCACCTTCTATCAGGACCTCTACAATCCCCGGGTTCTGGAGGGTTACACCGACATGCTGCGGGCCTCGCCACTGCCCGGACTGATAACCGATCTGTGGGGCACACCCGATATCTGGTTCATGTATGAACAGGTGTTCCTGAAAGAGGGCGGCGAGGCGCGGCGCACGCCGTGGCACCAGGATTCGTCCTATCTGACCATCGCGGGCGCCGATCTGGCCGTGGCCTGGATCACCTTCGACACAGCCAGCGCGGCGGATTCGCTTGAGTTCGTGCGCGGCTCGCACCGGGGCGTGCTCTACAATGGGTCCCGTTTCGAACTCGGCGACGACACGGCGCCGCTGCACCCTGATGCGCCCATGCCCCGCCTTCCCGACATCGAAGCCAATCGCGACGCCTTCGAGATCGTTTCGTTTCCCGTCGAGCCTGGAGACGTGGTGCTGTTCCACCCCGCCATGCTGCACGGCGGCGCGCCGACTCATCCGGGGACCCGTCGGCGGACGCTGACCCTGCGGTTCTTCGGCGCCAATGCGGTCTATGACGAACGCCCAGGTCCGGCCGGACCTCGCGTGGAAGGGTTTCACGGAACCCTCCGCCAGGGCGACCCCTTCCGCCACCCCAGCTTTCTGAAACTGGGATAGGGACAGCTTACGCTGGTACGGCCGATCTGGGCGCCAGGATTTCCGCCGCACGGTCGATATTGGCTTCGGCGTCCAGCCCCAGCCAGCGGCGCATCTGGGGGTCGAGACCAGCCTGGGTTTCCAGTGACAGCGTGGCGTTCCAGTTGACCTGCGGCCGCAGGAACGCGGCGCCGTAGTAGCCGAATAGCAGCGCGCGATCCTCGTCGGCGGTGATGTTGGCCCCGGAGGTGTGCCAGACCCGCCCATCCATGGCGATGATCGAGCCCGCCGGAGCCTCGAACGGGCGCATGCCCTCCACGGGATCGGCGGGCAGGTCCGTGCGGCGCTCGATGCGATGACTACCGGGCAGGAACAGGGTGGCCCCATTCTCGAAGCGGACGTCCGTCAGGCACCAGATGATGTTCATCGACCAGGGATGGATCCATGGCTCCGGCACGACCAGCGCCTGGTCGGAGTGAACCGACATCGAGCGCGCACCCGGTCGGGCGATATTGGCGGTGAAGTTGGAGATCAGGAAGGTCTCGCCCAGCAGCGACCGCACCAACGCCAATGCCCGGGGATGGCGGATCAACTCGCGAAACAGCGGATCGATGTCGAGCAGGTTGAACACCCGCACGTTCTGGGCGTTCGGGTCCAGCGCGGGCATGTCGGTGGACACGCCACGGCGTTCGCTCTCGGCCGCCGCCGCCCAAAGCTTCTCCAGCGCGTGCGTGGTCGCCTCAGGGTCGAGGACATCGCGCAAAACGCACCAGCCGTCGTTCGCCAGCGCCGCCTTGGCCAGTTCGTTGTCGTCGTTCACCGTGCGTCTCCCGCGCGTCGCTCCTGGGCGGCGTGCTGTAAATTTCTGGACCGCGCTCCGGTTTTGTCAATCCGGGCCTTCTCGGTGAGCCATCGCCAGGGGTTTCCCGCTTCAACCGACGCGGATATGGACTTGACCACAACAGGCGGCCGCTCAAGCTCCGCATCGTCATCCGCCACGCTGGGAAACGACCTATGAAGACCGAAGAGATCGCCTACACCTTGGGCGGCAAACGCTACCTCGGATACCTCGCCGTCGACGAGGCAAAGACCGGCAAACGACCAGGCGTGCTGCTGGCCCCCGAAGCTCCTGGCCGGGGCGAGCTGGTGATGAGTTTTGCGCGGCGCCTGGCCGAGGCCGGTTACGTCGCCTTCGCCATGGACTCCCATGGCGAGGCGGAAGTGCTGACCGATTTCAACCAGATGATGCAGCGCATCGGCGGCTTCATGGCCGATCCGGCCAGCATCCGAGCCATCGCCGCCGCGGCGCTGGACGTCCTGGCCAGCCAGCCCGAGACCGACGCCGCCAAGCTTGCCGCCATCGGCTATTGTTTCGGCGGCACCACGGTTCTGGAGCTGGCCCGCTCGGGCGCGGACGTCAAGGCGGTGGTGGGGTTCCACTCCGGGCTGGCGACGGCGCGGCCCCAGGATGCGAAGGACATCAAGGCCAAGGTGCTGGTGCAACTGGGCGCCGACGATCCGCTGATCCCGCCCGAACAGCGCGCGGCGTTCGAACAGGAAATGCGCGACGGTGGCGTGGATTGCCGGATCATCCTCTATGGCGGCGCCGAGCATTCATTCACCAACCCAGACGCCAGCGCCTTCGGCCGGCCTGGCATCAAGTATGACGCCTTGACCGACCGTCGCAGCTGGCGCGCCATGCTGGACGCCTTCGACGAGGCCTTCGCCTGAGGCCTCAACGCCTGCGACACAACCGCCCACGGTATCCGTTCCTTGATTGGCCATGCTTTCAGCGGCGTCATACCCATATCCGACGTGGGGGGTGATGCGTCTCTTGCATCCGCTGGTCTGGCGTACGCTGGCGAGCGCGCGGGTGGACCGGCCGAGGGGGACTGATCATGGCGAGGCTGGAAAGGGCGACCCTGATCGGTCTGGCCGCGGCGTTCGTGTTGCCGATCATACTGTTCGCCACCTTGCAGACGGCCTCGGCCCTGCGCGCTCAGCGCGCGCAGATAGAGACCGACGCCCTGGCCGACGCCCGGGTTATCAGCGCGACTGTGGATGCGCGTCTCCTGGCCGACCAGAGCGCGCTTCAGGTTCTTTCGACTTCGCCGTTGCTGGCCCGCCACGATTGGGCGCGCGCCGAGGCGCGGATCGAAACGGTGCGCAGAAGTCGCATCGGATGGCGCAACGTCATCCTGACCGATATCGCGACGGGACGCGCGGTCTGGGAAACCCGGACGGGCGCGGCGACGGCTCGGCCGATGCGGCCCTGGGTCGCGGACTATCTCAAAGGCGACACCCACGCTCCGGCGATCACCGGTGTCGTTGGCGCCGCTCCGGACTGCCCCTGCGTGGCCGTGAATGTCCCGGTCTTCGAGGCGGAATCGCCGCGATACGTGCTGACGGTCGAACTCGACCCCGCGATATTTCAAACCATCCTTATTGCCCATAGCCCCCGGGGCAGCACCTCCGCGGTGGTCGATCGCCACGGTCTGTTCATCGCCCGCTCGCTCGCCTATCAGCGGAAGCTGGGAACGCCCGCCGGCCACGCTGTCCGCGAAGCGATCGCCAAGGCCAGGACCGGCCTCTACCCCGGAGTGACGTCCGAAGGGCAGAGTACTTTTGGCGTTTTCGACACTTCGGCGGTGTCCGGCTGGTCAGCGCATGTCGGCGTGAAGGCGCACCTTCTGACCGGCCCGAGCTTCGGCGCACTGGTCTTGACCGCAATCGCCGCCCTGGCGGCCCTTGCCCTGATCGCGGGTGTCGCGGCGTTTGCCTATCGCCAGCAGCGCATCCGACGGCGGGAAGAAGCGCGCGCCGCCCAGTCGGCCAAGCTCGCGGCCGTCGGCCAGCTGGCCAGCGGCATAGCCCACGACTTCAACAACCTGCTGATGGTGATCAGCATCAGTATGGAGCGGGTGGCCAGGAAGACCACCGACCCCACTCTGCGGCGATCTATCGACAGCGCCCTGGCGGCCACCGAACGGGGCGCCCGGCTGATCAGCCAGCTGATGGCCTTCACGCGGTCCCAGCCCCTCGACCTGGGTCCGGTCGATCTGAGATCGATGTTTGAGAACCTTCAGGACCTTCTGCAACAGTCCGTCGGCCAAACCGTCCAGCTGGCGATACACATTAGTGACGACGCGAGGTGGGTGACCAGCAACGTTGGTCAACTCGAAATGGCTCTGATGAACCTGGCGGTGAACGCCCGCGACGCCATGCCCGACGGCGGGAAACTGACCTTTCGATCGAGCCCCTCCAAGGACGGAGCGAACAGTGTAGAACTCGACGTCATCGACACCGGCGATGGCATGTCCAAAGCGGTGATGGACCGGGCCATGGAGCCATTCTTCACCACCAAGCCGGTGGGCCAGGGCACGGGCCTGGGTCTGGCGCAGGTGTATGGCGTGATCACCCAATCGGGCGGCTCGGTGGAAATCCGCAGCGCCCCCGGCGCCGGAACCACCGTCTCTCTGCGGCTGGAGCGCGCCAAGCCGTCGGCCGAGCACGGAGCGCTGGCCGCGGCCGAGTAGGCCTCGCGGCGCGAGACTCCGGCGGTCCGATGGCGATAGGATCGTCGCTAACATACGAGGGTTGGAGGCGGACGATGCGGGTCAATGCGCTGGATCATGTGAACATCTTCACCGAGGACATGGCGGGAACGACGCGGTTCTATGCCGACCTGCTTGACCTGGACGTACGCAATGGGCCGCCGCCGTCGAAGCCGGAGATGGTCCAGTGGGTCTATGACGACCAGAACCGGCCGATCTTTCATATCAACGCCAAGGGCGCGCCGCAGGCCTTCAAGCGCGACTGTCCCTCGGGGCCTACCGGCGCGATCCATCACGTGGCGCTGAACTGCTCGGGCAAGGACGAGGTGATCGCTCGCCTGACCGCCAAGGCGACGGAGTTCACCGTCCAGGGCATACCGTCGATCGGCCTGACCCAAATCTTCACCCACGACCCCAACGGCGTGCTGTTGGAGCTTAACTTCTTCGGCGATTGAGGGCCGAACGGATCTCTCCCTACCCCGGCATCGCCTCGAACACGGTCAGGCCCGGCGGCAGGGGCGCCCAGTCCGGTCGGTCGCGGTTGAAGATGGCGATGGTCGGAACAAACAGCGAGGGATCGTCGAGCGAGCCGGCATAGAGGGTGTGCAAGATGTCCTGGCCAACGATCCCGCCGAACACTAGGCCGCCGCAGACCGGGCAGGAATTTCGCACCGCTTGCGTGCCCCGCGCCGACCTGGAGGCGAACCGCAGGGTCTCGCCGGTGAACTTCACGCGGGTGGCGGGATAGCTCATGAACCCGATGAAGCCCGACCCCGACGCCTTGCGGCAATCGGCGCAGTAACAGCAACCGGCATAGTCGGGCGGGCCATCGGCCTCGTAGCGCACCGCGCCGCAGAGGCATCCGCCGGTGTGAAGCCTGGACGTCATTTCACAGGGTCGCGAGCGTGCTCTTGGCGGGGGCGAAGAAATATTCGCCGCCCTTGAAGGTGACAAACCCGCCGAACGGCGAGACGACGATCTCGCCCACATGGCCCGCGCACTCGCTGAAGTGCCTGAGCGCCGAGACACCGCCCTGGCCGATGATCGGATCGCGGCCGACACCCGCCGCGACGAAGTTCTCGTTGTTGACCCAGCTGGCCTGCGTGAACTCGAACTGATTATTGAGGTTCTGCTGATAAGCCATGAACAGCAGGCCCACCCCGCCCTCCGGTTGGTCCTGGGGATCGACGATCGACGTTCGGCGACCGTAGGTGATGCCCCGGCGCGCCATGATATGCGAGCGCTCCGAAGCCAGTGGGATGCCGAACTTAGTGGCGCTTTCGCCGCGCGGGTTGGATTTGCGGATATGGCCGTGAAGCGGGCATTTCCGACCCGTGGGATCGGCCGAATAGTTGAAATTGTTGCTGATCGGATTCATCAACGCGCCTGTCTCATCCATCTCCACCGGCGTGCCGTTCTCGAACCGCCCGACGATCCGCGCGCCCGCCAGCTCGCCGGAACAGGTCAGATCACCCAAGGCGTCCTCGGCGGTCTTGAAACCCTTGACGTTCTGTTCGAGCTTTCGAAACACGAAGAAGCTGCCGAAGGCGCTCGCCGAGCCGCCGCCGGGGTCCTGGACCAGGACCTGGGACAGGGGAAAGGCGGGGTCCCAGACATCGATCCCACCCATCGCATCCCGCTCGTTGTCGATATCCTCGCGCAGCAGCAACGGCTGGCTGCGGCCGTCGACATAGCCGAAGTGTTCGAGGCCATGGCCGTTGACATCGAAGATCGCGCGACCGGCTTCCGAGGCCACCACTGACGCAGAATTCGACATCAGGTTGAGGATACGGGTCTCCATTTCGTCGGCGGCGTTGGAGGTCCAGCTGGCGTCGTTGTCGGGGTCGCCGGCGATCAGCACCATGGCGTGGATGTCCCCCCGGTAGCCGGGGTCGAGCGCCGCGCCGGCCGGGTCGGCCAGGCTGGCGGCCCTGGCGCGCATGCCTTGTTGAAAGGCGCCGCCATCCGCCGGCTGAGGCGCGCGGTTGGCGACGCCGAGAGCCGCGTAGCCCGCGGCGGTCAGCATGAAAGCGACGAACGGACCGCCGCTTGGCCCACCGGCCTTGAAGGCGCGCGCCTGCTGGAGTTGGGCCAGGGCCGAGGGCAGCAGCGGTTCGATCTTGCGAATGAAGGCCCGGGCGGCCGCCTGATCGTCCCCGAACTTCAGGAACAGGTGGCGGGTGGCGCGCCGGCCGTGGCCCTTGAGGATATTCCCCTGCAGGTCGGACAACACGGCGAGAGCTTCGGCGTCAGCCTGCTCCCAAGCCAGTGGATTGGCCAGATCGATCATGCGGTATGCTCCCAGACTTCGCGGTGGCGTTCGATTACTTAGATTTTTAATGAACATTCCACTCGCGCGCGGTGGTTTTTGTCACACGCCGGAGAATTTTCAGGCCTCGAACGAGGGACCGGCGAACGCCCGCTGCGGACGCTGGCGCTCGGTTCCGCGTCTCGGCGCGCCGGCGATGGCCCCGGCCGTGGCGCCGCCGTCGACGACCAGGGTGTGGCCGGTGATGAAACGGGACGCTTCGCTGGCCAGGAACAGCGCCGCCTGGGCGATGTCCTCTGGTTGGCCGGCTGTCGGCAGGGGCTGGGCGTGGATCAAGGCCGCGTCGGCCGTCTCCTTGGAACCGCCGAACACCCCGCCGCCGCCGTAGAGGATCGGTGTCGAGACGCCACCAGGCGCGATACAATTCACCCGGATGAAATCACACGCCAGGTCGATCGAGGCCGAGCGCGTCAAATTCACCACCCCAGCCTTGGCCGCGCAATAGGCGTGCAGGCCCGGAAAGCCGTCGATGCCGGCGATCGAGGCGGTGGAGATGATCGATCCGCCGCCGACGCTACGCATCGGCCCGATGGCGTGCTTGATGCCGAGAAAGACGCCGCGCAGGCAGACGTTCTGGGTGCGGTCCCAATCCTCCACCGAGACGAATTCCAGCGGCCCGACCGCGCCCCCGATACCAGCGTTGTTGAACATGATATCCAGGCGGCCGAACTCGCTGAGCGCGCGAGCGACCAGGGCCTCAACGTCGGCCTCGCTCGAGACGTCGGTGCGCTGGAACACACAACGCTGTCCGCTTTCGCCGGCCTCGGCCGCCGTCGCCTCGCCGCCCGCGACATTGAGGTCGGCCAGGACCACACTGGCCCCCTCGCGCGCGAACAGTATCGAGGCGGCCTTGCCCATGCCGCTGGCCGCGCCGGTGATGATCGCCACCTTGCCGCTGAGTTGTCCCATCGTGTCGTCCTCCAGAAAGTCAGGTTATTGTTTGGTGGTTTCTCAGGGTCGAAATCCCAACGGCCTCGGCCCCAATCGTCCGGGCTGGCTGACGACGCGGTGGGCGTTTTCGGCCCATTCGCAGACCAGGCGGCGGGTGTCGCGCGGGTCGATCATCTCCTCCATCTGGAAGCGGTTCAGCGGACCCACCGGGCCGCGGGCGCTTTCGATGCGGGCGTTGATCTCGGCGCGCAGGGCGACAGGGTCGGCGGATTCGGCCAGCTGGCGCTTGTAGGCCGCCTCGATGCCGCCTTCCGGCGGAATGCCGCCCACATCGGCGGCCGGCCAGATCACCCGGGCGCCGCCCCGGGCCAGGGGCGTGGCGTAGTTGTTGCCGGCCACGCCGAAGCTGCGCCGCATGATCACCGTGAACAGCGGCACATTGATCTGGGCGAAGGCGATCATCCATTCGCCGCCCTTGCGGATCGTCCCGGCCATCTCGTGCTCGATGCCGACCGCAAAGCCCGGATTGTCGACCAGGTTCAGCACCGGCAAGTGGAACAGGTCGCACAGGTCGAGGTGGCGCTTGAGCTTGTCGCAGCCCTTGGCCGTCAGGGCGCCGCCGTTCAAATGGCGGCTGTCCGAGGCGATCACCCCCATCGGATAGCCGTTGAAGCGCACAAAGCCGGTGACCTGGTCGTCGCCCCATAGCGGCCCGATCTCGAAAAACGAGCCCCGATCGGCCATCAGGGCGATGGCGCGGCGGATGTCGAAGGTGGTGGTGCGCTTGCGCGGCACGATCGTGAACAGTTCCTCCTCGCGTCGGTCGATCGGATCGGCCCAGTC
>JANYFU010000427.1 GCA_025359665.1 Caulobacteraceae bacterium | reverse complement strand
GCGGGCTCCCGGAGTCGCGTTCCTACGCCGCCGACGCTGGAGCCCGCCAACCCTGGTGTCAAGCCGCCAGGATGCGGCCGGAAGCCCCGCGCCGGCGCCGGGCCGCGGCGCCGATACCGACCACGCCCAGGATCATCATCGCCCAGGTCGTCGGTTCAGGGACGGATGCGGAAAGGAAGTTGATGATCACCAGGCCCTCGCCGGTCTGCGCCCCGGCCTTGAGATACGGATTGCTCCCGACATCATAGGATCCGCCACCGCCGCCGCCACGTCCGAAATAGCCATAGGTGGGGTCGAGGTCCGCGCCGCCGCCCGCCCCGCCGCTGTAGCCGCCACCACCCCCGCCGCCGTGGATCGCTCCGCCACCACCGCCGCCGAAGCCGCCCTGGCCGCTGACGCCGATGCCGTCGGGCGCGCCGCCGCCGAAGCCCGAGTTGGCGTCCTGGCCGCCATTGCCGCCATGGGGGTCGCCACCGTAGAACCCGTCGCTGCTGTAGCCGGAGCCGCCGCCGCCGCCGCCGGCAGCCAGATGGGTGATCGGGTCACTCTCGAAACCGCCCTCGCCGCCGCCGCCGCCCGTGCCGCCGTGGCCGCCAAAGCCCAAGGCTCCGTCCGTGCCGTCCGGTCCGGTCACGCCATCGACCCCCTGGTTGAACTCGACGCCCAGGCTGCCGCCACCACCGCCGCCGCCGGCCGCCAGCAGCAGGGGGCCGCCGAAGGCGCCGAGCCGCACGAAACTGCCGCCGCCACCACCACCACTGCCGGGCGCCGAGGGTCCGAAGCCCGGCACGCTGCCGCCCATTTCACCGACGATGATGTCCAGGCTCGCCCCTTTGGCGAAGGTGAAGGTTCCCACCACCTCCGCGCCCAGGCCCCCGGCCGCGCCGCCGTGGCCCGTGCCGCCCTGAGCGCCAAGGGCGTAGATCTGATAGCTGCCCGCCTTCGGCGCCAGCCAGTTCACCACCGTCTCGGTCACGCCGAAGGTGTCGGCCCGCACCGCGCCGGCCAGTCCGAGGGCGGCCAGCGACGCGATGCTGAAAATTGCTCTGTTCATCAGATGCTCCCAATCGAGAGCCACATCATCGGCGCCGAGTCCGGGCCCGCATAGAGGCGACGGCATGCAACTTGGTGCGACTTGATGCATTGCGGCGCGGCGCCAGATGTTTACGCCAGCTTCTCCAGGCGCGGATCGAGACCGCCGGACATCGACCGGGCGAAGGCCATCGTCAGCATCGCCTCGCCGCCGGCCCCGAACGCGGCCGGCCCGACATCACGAAACAGGTGTTCTCGTACCCAGTCAGGGACCGACCCCTCCGGGGCGAGGGGGCTGGCCTCGATGGAGGCCTCATATTGGGCGTCGTCGGCCTGGACATCGCCGCTGAGGAGGCCGGTTCGCTGCATCAACACCGCCCCGGCGACCGGTGTTCCGCCGGCGTTGCGGGTGCACGTGAGGGTCAGGCCGTCGATTACATCCGCCCGATGGCGCAGCACGGCATTGAAGATGGCGAACACGAACACGCCGCTTTCAGCATCGACGCTGACGCCGAAGATCTGGGTCTGGTTGAGAAACGCGATACCTTCGAAGCGCATTTCGATCACGCCGGTGCGAACCTGCAGCAAACCGCCCTCGGCCCGCCGCATGAGGATACAGTCGTGAACGAAACGGCCTGGGGCCTCGTTCGAGAGGCGCGTCGACCGCCAGAATCCCTCATAGGCCTCGCCCCTCGCGGCGGTGGCTGAGCCGGATTCCTCCAGGACACGTCTGGGGGGCCAGTCACCCAGCGAAGGGATGGCCGGGCCACTTCTGGCGGCGGCGACGCCCAAGGTCGCCGAGATCTGAGAGATATCGCCATCCCAGTCCAGCATGGTGAAGCCGGGGCATTGGGCCCCGATCACGGCCGTCAGGTTGGACAGATTGTGCCTGGTAGGCGCGCTGGAGCCGTTCATCCAGCGGGTGACCACCGATTTGTCGACGCCCAGTTCCGCCGCCAGTCGCACCGGACTGATCGAAAGCGCCTTCAGCGCCAGGGCAAGCTTCGGCGCGAACTCACTTTTGATCATCGGCGCCTCGAAACCTGCAATTCAGCGAAAACATTTGCAGATTCTAGCGAGTCGCTCCGGCTTCAAAACCCCAATCGCTGAAACTGCGCGGCCGGAGCGTCGATGGCCACCAGCGCCGCCGCCAGCCGCCCGGCCGCCGCCGTTTCCTCCGCGCCGCCGGCCAGGCTGTTTTCTTCTCCGGGGTCCGCCGCCAGGTCGAACAGCTTATTGCCTTGAAACCGGCTGGCCGCCCAGAACGGCACGGCGTCCCCCGCCTCCCAGATCTGCCGTAGCACCGGCACGCCGCTACCCGGCATCCGGTCCAGCACCGCCCGGTCGTCGGGCAGGGGCAGGGCCTGATAGCGCGGGATCACGTGGGTCGGCATGGTCGACCAGCGGTTGGAATAGATCGCCAGCGGCGCATTGGCCCCGGTCGGCGCGCGGACGTATTTGCGGTCCTTCTCGATCAGGTGGACTTCGCGGCCCCAGACTCCGGCCAGCACATGGTCGCGCACCTCCCGCGCCTCGCCCGAGAGCAGAGGTAGCAGGGAAACCCCGTGGGTCCGCTGCCGCGCGGCTTCCAGGCCGAAGACCGCCTCAAGGGTGGCGAACAGGTCGACGCTGGTGGTCAGGGCGTCACAGGTTCCTGGCGACGCCCCGGGAACCGCCATCAACATCGGGATATGGGCGATCGGCTGATAGAGCGGCGCGCCCGGTTTGCCCCAGATATCCTTCTCGCCCAGATAGTGGCCGTGGTCGGTGCACAGGATCACCAGGGTGTCGTCCCATAGGTCGTTATCGTCCAGCGCGTCCAGCATCCGGCCCAGCCAGGCGTCGATCATCGTCAGCTTGCCGCCATAGCTGGCGCGCACCTGTTTGGCCTGGCGCTCGGTCAGGACGCCCTTCTCCTGGGCTCCGACCACATAGGGCGGCCAGATCAGGTGTGGCCCCTGCCAATCGGGATCATAGAGGCTGGCGTAGGGCTCGGGGGTGTCGAATGGCTCGTGCGGATCGAACTCGTCGATCATCAGAAAGAATCTGTCGTGCGCCCCGGCGTTCTCCTCGAGCCAGCGGGCGCCGGCGGCCAGGGTGCGTGGACCCGGAAAATCGGCTTCGCCCCGGAAATGCCCGCGCGAGTCATCATAGGGCATGTGGCCGCGGCCGAACTTCGGCGCGCCGGCCCAGGACGGATCGGGCCGGGTCTTCCACGGATCGCCCTCGTGGCCGCGCTGATAGTCCCAGGCGGTGAAGTCGACGTGATAGTTCTCGCCGCCGGTCTCG
>JANYFU010000426.1 GCA_025359665.1 Caulobacteraceae bacterium | reverse complement strand
GCCCCGCCAGTTACGGCGGGGCGCTCTAGTTTCGGGCCTAGCATAGTGCGGCGAGCCGGCTACCCACCTGATCCGCCGAGGGTGCAAGTCCCTCTAGGTCCACCACCACTTCGACGGATGGCCATGGTGGCCATTCGTTCGAAGCCCGGACACATCGCTGTGCCTTTAGCTTGTCTAGCAACTTGCTGTGTCATGACGATGGCGTCCGGGTCAATGCCTTATGAAAGGGCAAAAATATGACCACTGATAAAGTCCGCTACGTCTATCGAGCGTTCATCACGCTCAAAAATGGGCGCCGCGTTTATGCGCGTCAATATGGCAAGCGGGCCTTTCGCATTCCCATAAACGACGAAGGTTAAAGGGCAGTTGGCCGGGGGTGCAAGCTCCAGGCCACACTGTTATATTCAGGACATGACCGAGCCACCTAAACTCCAGGCAGACAAGTTCCGCGAACTCGCCCGCGAACTGGAATGCGACGGGGACGAGGAAGCCTTTGACGAGGCGCTGATGAATATCGCTAAGGCACCGAAGCCGCCGAAACCGGAGCCGAAGGCGTAGGGGTGCTAGCGCGCTGGTTCCCGAACCAAACCGCTATCAATATTAAAAGAAGAAATCCGCCCCCCAGCATCGCGTAAAGGATCAGCTGAAATCTCGCCTCCGGGGGGAGAGGCTGAGGCAGATATTCGGGCGGCAACACCCGCGCCGCATGGGAATTACCCGGTCCTCTGAACGATCTGACCGCCATCCAAATGCCGCTTGCCGTCACCAGGGCGAACGGCACGTATCCCCACCAATGGGCAGCAAAGAAAATCGGCGCACCGCGCATCAGGGGAAGGTCGCCAGTCTTGACTGCCAGGACGGCGGTCGCAACCCACAGTCCCACGACCGCAAACCAATCCATCGTGGATTTTGGCAACCACCGCCCCCATCGATTCGAGGGGGTTTCATATCACAAACCCTGCCGGGTTTGCAAAAGACATAATTGCCATGAAATTAGAACGCGTTAGAGCTAATGGTCCAGGGCTGGCGAAAAAGATCGGCGGGAGACGGCGCGGCGATGAAGTTCCATTGGTTCGCGGAGGCGACTTACCCTCACCTACCGGATGACTTTCCGGCTAGGGGCCTGTCCAGCTGGGTCAGCACGCCACGCGACCTGGCCGATCCGGTGAAGGTTGGAGAGACCTATCGGATGTTCATCCGCCTGATGCAGCAGGCCGATCGCGACGGATTCGATGGTCTGGCGGTGAACGAGCACCACCAGACGCCGTTCGCCATGACGCCTTCGCCCAATTTGCTGGCCGCCAGCCTCGCCTCGACCACCGAGAACGCCGCGATCCTGATCATCGGCGATAGCCTGGCGCTTTATAATCCCCCCACCCGCGTCGCCGAGGAGATAGCCTATCTGGACTGCCTCTCGGGCGGCCGGGTGATCGCCGGCTTCGTGTTTGGCACGCCGATGGATTCAGTGTTCGCCTATGGCAATCCGCCGCCAGAACTTCGCGAACGCTTCCATGAAGCTCGCAAGCTGATCCTCCGGGCTTGGGAGGCCAAGGAGCCGTTCGCCTTCAACGGCAAATACACCCAGCTGCGCTATGTGAACGCTTGGCCCAAGCCAATTCAGGCGCGGCCGCCGATCTGGGTGCCCGGGTCCGGCAGCCTGGAGACCTGGGACCTGGTGATCGACGAGAACTATTGCTACGGCCACCTGTCGTTTTCGGGCTTGCATTCCGCCAAGCCGATGGTCGATGCCTATTGGGAGTATGTCGCCGGTCGGGGCGGCGACATGAACCCGCACCGAATGGCCTTCACCCAGCTGATCTGCTGCGCCGCCACCGACGCCGAGGCCGAGGCCAAATACTATGAGGCGGTCCGCTATTTCTACCGGATGAACACCCTTGATCCGGCCTTCACCATGGCTCCCGGCTACACTAGCATCCGTTCACAAAAGGCGATGGCCGAGCACGTCAGGAATGCGCCGAACCTGCGGCCGGAGGACCGGGCGCGCGCCGCCAAGGGCGAGATGAGCTTCTGGGAGTATGACGAGAAGGGCTACATCATCGCCGGCACGCCGCAGAGGGTGCGCCAGCGATTGCGGGAGCTGGCTGTCGATCTGAGGATCGGCCAGCTGATCGGCTGCCTGCACATGGGTAACCTGTCGGAAGAGACCGCCAGCGAGAACACGCATCTGTTCGGGACCCAGGTGATCCCGCACCTGCGCGACCTGTGGGCCGACCAGCCCGACCACTGGACGCCGGTGGTCAGTCAGCGGCGCATCGCCGCCCGCGCTCAAGCTCAGCGGGAGGCCGCCGAGTGATCGCCGGCCGTATGCAAGTCGCGGGTTTCGATGTGCGCGTCTGGAACGGCGGCGACGGGCCGACCCTGGTCTATCTGCACGGCTTCGAGCAGCACCCCGGCGATGCGCCGTTCCTGAACGATCTTGCTCGCGCCCGGCGGGTGGTGGCCCCCGAACATCCAGGCTTCGGCTCATCCAGCGGTTTCGAGTGCCTGTGCGATCTGCAGGACCTGATACTTTATTACCGGGCGTTCGTGGAAAACCTGGGCGCCGCCCCGGTGGATGTGATCGGCCACGGCCTCGGCGGCATGTTCGCCGCCGAACTAGCCATACTGGCGCCCGAACGCGTGAACCGGCTGGTGCTTGTCGCTCCCTACGGTCTCTGGCTCGACGATACGCCGCTGCCTGATCCCTTCACCATGGGGCCGCCGGCGCTGGCGTCCGCCAAATGGGCCGATCCCGCGCATGCCGGGTTGGAGACCTCGGCGTTTGACGGGGCGGGCGGCGACAGCCGGGCCGAGTTCCGCGCTATCAACCTGACCGCCGCCAGCAAGTTCATGTGGCCCATTCCGGACCGGGGCCTGGCGCGCCGGCTGCCGTATCTGTCGACGCCGACCCTGGTGATCCACGGCGAGGCCGACGCCCTGGTCCCGCCGGCCTATGAGGCGGCCTGGGCCGCGGTCGTTCCGCGGGCCCGCTTCGCGCGTATCGCCGACGCCGGCCACCTGCCGATGTTCGAGGCGCGTGACGAATTTCTGGCTCTTGTCGACAAATTTCTGGACTGAATTCCATGCACCCCATTCCCCTTTCGGATCTTCCACCGCGTGACTGGGCGGCGTCGTCGCGCGACCTCGACCGGGACGGGGTCGTGCATCTACCCGGCGCGCTAGGTCCGGAGGCCCTGGCCAAGGTCGAGGCTGCGGTCGAATTCAGTCTGGCCAATCCGGGACCCAGCGCCCGGCATTTCTATCCGGAAGAGGCGGCTACCTTCTTCGAGGACCGAGGTTCCCGCCATCTGCCTTTGGTGCGCGAGACCGGAATCGACTCCATGCTCGCCGCCCTCTGGGGCGAGGATCGCTTCTGGTATCTGGGCGAACAGCTGTTCCTGAAAGAGGGCGGGCGGAGCCGGCGCACCCCCTGGCATCAGGACACCTCCTACCTGCGCATGCGAGGATCGCAGTTGGTGGCGTGCTGGATCAGCCTCGACGCCTTGCCGAAACAACACTGCCTGGAGTTCGTTCGAGGCTCCCACCGAGGGGTGCTCTACAATGGTTCGGCCTTCGCGGCCGACGACGAGACCGCCCCGCTTTATCGTCATTCGCCATTGCCGCGTCTTCCCGACATCCAGGCCCGGCGGGGTGAGTTCGACATTGTCTCCTGGGACGTGACGCCCGGCGACATGATCGTCTTTCACCTGGGCGCGCTGCATGGCGGAGCCGGAACTGATCAGAGGATGCGCAGGCGCACCGTGTCCCTGCGCTTCCTGGGTCCCGATGTGGTCTATGATGGCCGCGTGCGCGATGAGCGCGGCGCAAGGGAAGGCAATGACGAGGCCATGGCGGGCGTCTACGCCGGGCTCGCCGACGGCGACCCGTTTCCCGTCGCCCATCTTGAACAGGTCTGATCCGGGCGATTGCACGGAACGGGGTTGCGCCCGGCGGAGACTTGGCGTTTCACGATCCAGACGAAGTGTTACAAACCAAACCACGAACCGTTTCCCGCCCAAGAGGAAGATCCATGTCCGAAGCCTACATCATTGACGCCGTCCGCACCCCGCGCGGTATCGGCAAGCCCGGCAAGGGCGCCCTGTCGCACCTGCATCCGCAACACCTGGGCGCCACCGTGCTGCGCGCCCTGAAGGAGCGCAACAACCTCAACACCGGCGACATCGACGATGTGATCTTCTCGACCAGCACCCAGAAGGGCAAGCAGGGCGGCGATCTTGGCCGGATGTCGGCCCTGGCGGCGGGCTTCGACATCACCGCCAGCGGCGTGACCCTCGACCGCTTCTGCGGTGGCGGCATCACCGCGGTCAATCTGGCCGCGGCCCAGGTGATGTCCGGCATGGAAGACCTGGTCATCGCCGGGGGTGTGGAAATGATGTCCTACACCACCACCATCGGCGCCGAGGAAGCCGCCGCCGGCCTCAAGCCGCTGGGTATGGGCGCTGGCAACAAGGCCCTCCAGAAGATGCACCCGCAGTCCCACCAGGGCGTGTGCGGCGACGCCATCGCGGCGATGGAAGGCATCACGCGCGAAGCGGTGGACGCGCTTGGGCTGGAAAGCCAGCGTCGCGCCGACGTCGCCATCCGCGAGGGCCGCTTCGCCAAGAGCCTGGTCACCGTCTACAACGAAGACGGCTCGGTGGCCCTCGACCACGAGGAGTTCCCACGGCCGCAGACCACCGCCGAAGGCCTTGCCGGCCTTAAGGCGTCCTTCGACCTGATCGCCGACATGTCGGTATTCGCCGACGGCACGACCTTCCGCCAGGCGATCAATCAACGCTACCCCGATGTGAAGTGGACCGGCGTTCACCACGCCGGTAATTCTTCCGGCGTCGTGGACGGCGCGGCCGCGATCCTGCTGAGCTCAAAGGCCTATGCCGACAAGCATGGTCTGAAGCCCCGCGCGCGCATCGTCGCCACCGCCAATATCGGCGACTGCCCGACCCTGATGCTCAACGCCCCAGTGCCGGCGGCGCGCAAGGTTCTGGCGAAAGCCGGCCTGACGGTCGATGACATCGACCTTTGGGAGATCAACGAAGCCTTCGCCGTGGTGGCCGAGAAGTTCCAGCGGGACCTGGGGCTCGATCGTGACAAGGTCAATGTGAATGGCGGGGCCTGTGCGCTCGGCCATCCGATCGGCGCGACCGGTTCGATGCTGATCGGCACCGTGCTCGACGAACTTGAGCGCCGCGGCCTGCGCCGCGGCCTGGTCACCATGTGCGCCGCCGGCGGCATGGCCCCGGCGATCATCATCGAGCGTATCTAACCGAAGCCATGCCGCCCCCGCCCGTCGGCGGCGGCGGCGGGTGACTCGATCAGCGGCAGGTGACGTTGTTGCGATCGACCTGTTGGCCGATCAAGGCGCCGCCACCAGCGCCGAGAACCGTGCCCAGGGCCTCCGACCCGCCAGGGGCCAGGGCGTTACCCAGAACACCACCGGCCAGGGCGCCGACGATCAGGCCCGTCGTGCCATTGGAGCGCCGGCAATAGTAGCGGCCGTCCTGGCCGCGATAGATCCGTTCGTTGTACGCCATGCGCCTTTCACCGGCGCGCGGGTCGTCGCGATAATAGCGCCCGGCGTCATAGCCGCCGTAGGCGGGGTCTGGCCGGTTGTAGTCGTAACCCGCATAGCGCGGACCTTCATCGCCGTAGGTCGAGCAGCCCGAGACCAGGGCCGCCATCGCAAGTGCTGGAATAACAAAACGTATCGACATGGTTAATTCTCCAGAAAGTATCTGCCAAACGCTTGCACACGTGATTGGTTGCATGGTCTCGAGAGTGAACGCGGATGCGCCATGAAGACTCCGGGTTCGTCCTGAATTCTGCTCTGTCGCTGAATCAATCGACGCTATTAGCCACTTGGTTGGCGGGGCGTGCCTCAACAACCCCGGAAGGTCCCGTTTGTGGGGCGAACCTCGGATGGGCGGCGCGGCTGATATGCCTAACCGGATGGTTTCATTCTGTTTTTCCGAGTTGTTTCGAAGTAATCGGATCGCCTATGGACCGGGCAAGTCCTGCCGGCCGCGGTTGGTACGCTCTCCAATCGAACCATATTTTTATGTTTTCGCTGCAAAAATATCCATAAAATTTGAATAAATACCTAATTACCTGACCTATTATAGAGTCATAGCCACCGCGTGGATCGAACTCCGTCATTTACGATGGTGGATCAGGTCCGATCAAACAATCATTAACCCACTGGGTGAGCCTGGTGATGACCTGATAACGATCCGAAACATGGAACGGACGCACCTTGGCGGTCGTCCTGCTCGCGTAATTCTTCATTCCGTGACAATCGTTCACAATACAGAAATTGCCCCAACTGTAAAATTACGGTATTTAGTCTCAGTCATGAATACTGGATATCGCGCTTCGGCGACGTCTGGTCGCCACGGGGAACTCAAATGACAAACAATGTGAAATACACGCTCGCCACGGCCGCTTTGCTTGCCGCTTTGCTTGCCGCCTCGGCCGGGTCCGCGGGCGTCATCATCAAGACCGTCGATGTCGGCTCTGGTCCGTCGGCGGTGGCGTCGCTCTCGGTAAGCACGAATACCGACACCTATGACTTCGAATTCGACGTCACCAATCCAGCCACTCAAATCGAATTCATCGCCGACCAAAGCGGCCCCTATCCGGTCATGCAGTTCCAACTGTATTCCGGCGCGCCGGGCAGCGGCGAATTTCTGGGTCAATCGACTTACACGCCGGGCGCGACCCTGAATTTCGGCGCCGGCGCCGGTTCCTACTATGCCGAGGTCACGCCCGCCGGGATCGGGGTTGGCGGGGGTATCCCATCGGCGGTTCCGGAACCCTCCGCCTGGGCCATGATGCTGGTCGGCTTCGGCGGCCTGGGCGTTGCGATGCGTTCGCGTCGCAAGATGGTCTCCGTCGCCGCCTGACTTGTTTGTCAGCCCGGTCGGCTCAAGCTCGCCCGCCACTGCTCCAGCAACGCAGTCTCGCGCGCTGGGGTCAGGCCGGCTCTTAGTTTGGCCCGGCGGTCGTCGGGTTGCTTGCTGAACCAGTCGAGCGTGTCGGCCGTCGTCGTTTCGAGGGGCCGAAAGACCAGCCCTGCCTGTAGCGCCCGGCCAATATTGCGCCGGGCGAATCCCGCGGTCTCGCCTTGACCGGGAATCCACACAGGCAAATCACTCCAGGCTGATACCTTGTGCGTGTCCAGAAATGGGGTCGACACCCAGGTGAAGCGCGTGTCGGAACGGGTTGCGCTCGCGACGCCCGCCAGCATGGATTTCATGGTCAGCGTCTTCGCGGGACCGGTGGCGTTGAACACCCCGAACGTGCGCGTTTCGGCCATTCGGATCGTCCATTCGGCCAGATCGCGGGCATCGATCAACTGCACCGGATCGACGCCGTCGCCGGGCGCGAGCACCTCGCCGCCGCGCGCCACGCGGACCGGCCAATAGGTGAAGCGATCGGTTTCATCGCCCGGGCCGACGATCAGGCCCGGACGGATGATCGTCGTGGCGCCAGGGAACCGCGCGCTGGCTTCCCGCTCGCTGACCGACTTGAGCGGACCATAGAGCGCGCTGTTGCTGGCGCGCAGGGTCTCCTGGGTTTCGGCCATGGCGTCCTTGCCGTCATAGGGCGCCACCGCGGCGGTTTCGTCGGCCGGCTTGTCGTTCGCCGCATAGACCGAAATCGTCGAGATGAAGATATATTGGCCGACCTTGCCGCTCAGCACCCGGCCGGCATCCCGTACCCAGAACGGCAAGGTGGTCGGATTGTCGATGCACACGTCCCATTCCCGGCCCTCCAAGGCCTTGAGATCGCCGGTGTTTCGATCCCCGATCAACTCCTCGACCTTGCCTGGCCATTCGTCCGGCCGCCTGCCGCGATTGAACAAAGTAACCTTGTGCCCCCGCGCCAGAGCGTAGCGCACCTGATGAGGACCGGTGAAACCCGTTCCGCCCAGAATCAGTATTCTCAACGGCTTGGCCGGCCCGGTAGACCCATCCGCCGCCAAAGCGCTGTGGGGCGATATCGCCAGACCCGGCGCCGTGAGCGCCGCCAGCTTCACAAAACGCCGTCGCGTGGACCCCATCATCATCTCTCCGGAATAAAGGCCTGATCGAGACACCATGAAACCATACATCGCCGCTTGCGGGGGTGGACAATCGCCGACTATTTGGCAGTCGAAAAAAAGAGGTCGATGATCGGCCCGAAACCAATCGAGGGAGTTAGGCCATGACCCAGACCCAGGATGCCGCGCCGACACACTACGACGCCGTGGTGGTGGGCGGTGGGTTCGCCGGCCTCTACAGCCTGCATAAGCTGCGTAGCCAGGGCCTCAAGGTCAGGGCCTACGAGGCCGGGGATGGGGTCGGAGGCACATGGTTCTGGAACCGCTATCCCGGCGCGCGCGTGGATATCCAAAGCCTGGAATATTCCTATCAGTTCGACGAGGATCTCCAGCAGCAATGGGCGTGGAGCGAACGCTATGCGCCCCAGTCGGAATTGCTGGACTACGCCAACCACGTGGCCGACCGCTTCAACCTCTGGCCCGACATCCAGCTCAACACCCGGGTCACCGGCGCTCACCTCGACGAGGCCGCGGGGGTCTGGCGGGTGGCTACCAGCGCCGGCGCCTCCGTGACCGCCGACAATCTGGTCATGGCTACCGGCTGCCTGTCGTCGACCAACATGCCCAGCTTCGAGGGCCTGGACAGCTTCAAGGGCCGCACTTTTCATACCGGCCGCTGGCCCAAGACCCCGGTGGACTTCTCCGGCCGCCGCGTGGGCGTCATCGGCACCGGCTCCTCGGCGATCCAGTCGATCCCGCTGATCGCGGCCCAGGCCGCCTATCTGACGGTGTTTCAGCGCACCGCCAACTATTCGGTTCCGGCTCACAATGGCCCGATCCCCGAGGCGGTGGTGCGTGACGTCAAGGGCCGCTACGCCGACTACCGCGCCGCCAATAACGCCACAGCGCTCGGCGCGGACTGGGACTACCGCACCGATACGGCGATGGAACATACCCATGAAGAGCGGGTCGCCGAATACGAACGGCGCTGGGCCAGGGGCGGCCTCAGTTTCTACGGGTCCTTCGTCGATCTGCTGACCGATCCC